>JANLQX010000042.1:0-16142 GCA_031368095.1 Actinomycetes bacterium
CGTCCTTACGCCGCTGACAAACCCGGACCAACGCGGTCTCGACTCCGTCATCGTGGCCGTCTGGGGAGGAGACGGTTCGGTCCGCAGCGTCGCTTCGCTCCTGGTCGGTAGTTCTGCCACGTTGCTGCCATGCCCGGGCGGAACCTTCAATCACTTCTCCCGGTCCGTGGGGATCAACGATGAGGCCAGCGTGGCCCTGGCCCTGCGGTGCGGAGAAGTCACCGCCATCGACATCGGCGCGGTGGGCACTGACTACTTTCTCAACAACCTCAGCATCGGGTGGTACACCGACCTCGTGTCGCGGCGCGAACGCTACGAACGACGCGTGCCGAGGTCCGTGGCCAAAGCCGCATCGCTCGCCATGCAGATTGTTCGCACCCGTCGCGTTCGCATCGTCGTTGATGGCAAACCGGAACGAATCTGGCTCTTCTGGGTGGGCAACGGCGAGTACTCGGTGGCGACCACCCGCTTGACCGAGCGCTCGTCGCTCGAAGACGGAGTCCTCGACGTTCGGCTCCTGCGAGCGGGCTCGCACTGGCCGAAAGTTCGGGCCCTTCTCGTCCTGCTTCTGCAACGCACGGAGACGTCCCGGGTCGTCGACCGCCGCATCACCGCGTCAACCTCGGCCAGCTTCCGGTCGTCGCAGGTACGAGCCGCGCTCGACGGCGAACTGGTGACCCTCGACAGCCCGCTGCGCATCACCATCGCCCGCAAATCACTTCGTGTCCTGCGTGTGCCAGAGGGCATCGACCGAGACCAGCCGACTCAATCAAACGCCCGGCAGATCGTCGGCATTACCTGTTCCGACCCGCTCCTGAAAGAAGTGTGAGAAAAAGATTAGGGATGCTTCACGAAGGGTATTGGGGAATGCGTCGTCGAGAACCGCTCGATGACGAGAGAATCAAAGGAGTACCCCATGGGCCTCACCATAAGCATCGTACTGATCGCTGCGGGAGCAATTCTGAAGTGGGCGGTCACCGCTTCCACATCCGGAATCAACCTCCAGACAGTCGGAATGATCCTCCTCGTGGTCGGCATCGTCGGCGCCGCAGTCAGCCTCGCATTTTGGTCAAGTTGGGGTGGCTTCTCCCGCGATCCCCGCCTTCGTCGCGACGACCCGCGCATCTGACCCGCTGACCGGAGTCGTTCTGCGGCTCCGGCCGTTTCAGATCAGTCAACGCCGTCGGGCCGAATTGGCTCCCTGGTCAGCATGATCAAAGCGAAGCCCGGCGACCCCAGCGGCAGCGGTGAACACCGAACCGTGGCGGGTCTAACCCTCAAGCCGGCGCCCTGCGACGATGCTCTGCTCTACGCCTATGACGGGGTGGGAACGGAGATCGTCGCAGCGCTTGCCAATCGGCCGGCCACGACCTTGACCGCACCAATCACCGGGACAGCGATCATGGCGCCGGGCACACCGAGAACGGCACCGCCGACCAGCGCCACGATCATTGTCGCCGCCGGTGACATCGACACTGCCCGACCGATTACCGCTGGCTGAATGACGTGGTTTTCGAACTGCTGGTAGGTGAGGAAGTAGACGAGACAAGCCAGCCCGACGGTTGAGCTGGTGGCAAATCCGAGTGCCACGAAGACGACCCCACCGAGGAAACCACCGACTTGCGGGATGAGGTTCGTCAGCAAGATCCAGAGCGCAGCCAGCGGGGCCAGGACCACCCCGAGCGCGAGCCCGACAGACACCGACATCACCCCGGCCAAAAGCGCGACCAACAGCGAGCCGGCAAAGTATCGCCCGACGACTTCGACGACGAGCACCGAAGACTGGTCGAACGTCCGTCGTCTCCGGGGCGGGAGTACCGCTCGGAAGGATCGAATGAGCCTCGGCCCGTCGACCACCATCGAGAGAGCCAGAAGGGCCACGACAAGTGTCGCCACCAACATGTCGACCGCGCCGCCGACGGCCTGCCCGATGCGGTCGGTGTCTCGACCCAGGTCGGCCGGGAGGTCATGCATCCATTCCACAACCCGTTGGCCTACCTTGGCCTCCCGCAACCTCCCACCAATAAGCGGGACTTCGTCGAACCGTTGCGCCAAGCGTGGCAACTCGTGCCCGAACGACTTCGCCTTCCCGATGAGCGCAGGGGCGAGCAACAGCGTCGCCGCGCCGAGCAGGAGCACGGCGGACGAGGCGACGAGCACCACCGCCACGCGCCGGTTCCCGCGAAGTCGCGGCGCGAGCGGCCGCACGAGTCGTTCGAGAGCGAGCGCAAGGACGAACCCCACCAGTGCGAACGCCGCCGTGCCGTGCACGGAGGCGGCGCTCGCAATCGTCATGCGAGCCAGCACGGTCACGGTGAGCGCACTCAGAAACCACACCCCCGTCGATCGTCGCGTGTGAGTTGGCTGGTCACGGTCTTCGCCGATCGCGTCATTGGGCTCCAGCGTGGGCTGCCACCTCCCGAGCAGTTTCAGATATTCCGACCACAACGCCGCCCCGAATGCCGCCATGGCAACGGCGCAGAGGGCTGTGCCCACCCCGCCCACCTCGAATCCTCCAACGACGGCGATCATGCCGACCACCGGTCCGATGTCGAGCATGCCGCCGCGAACCAGCCGCCGGTAGGCGATTCGATCCCCAACGAAGACCGCGGCCAGGATCATGAGGCCCAGCCAGAGTTTGCTGCCGTCGGCTACCGCCACGAGCACCGCGCCTCCGATGAGGGCGGCGACGGAACGCACGCCCGGAATCATCGACGCGAAGGCGAACAGCGCTCCGAAGACGGTCCCACCCGGGATGGAGAGCAGGCTCAGTGCGGAGCCAATCACCAGACCGATGACCGTTGCCTTCGACACGGAGAAAAGCAGCGCCTCACCGGCCCGACGATGGGCCCGCTCGAGCACCTGCCCGACGGCGTGGCGATTGAGCATTCGCCCTCGGCGTTCGGGAAACCAGGCCAGCACACTTGCGAACGATCGGCGACCCGTGGCGCATACAAAGCACATGAGCACGAGACCAGCAACGAACGCGGCTCCGCGCGACCCGGCTGACCGAGCGACCTCGGCCGGCGAACCCCCTGCGATCTGCCCGGGCAGTCGCGTCAAAATTCGTTCCGCCTTCCCCCGAAGTCCGAGGTCACGTACCGCCTGGCCGAGGCCATCGGAGCGTTCGAGTCGCCCGATCGCGGCGGGCACGCTGTCCTGCAAACGTTCCGTCTGGCTGCGAAGTTCGCCGACTACTCGCCACGTCACCAGCACCGCCCCCGCCAGGAAGCTAAGCGCGCTCATGATCACCGCCAGCCGATGCCCGACGACCCGTTCGAGTCTGGTGATGATCGTGCCCATCAGCGTGGCCCCAATCGCCGCGGCGATCGTCCACCCGGCGACCCGTGATGCCCGTTCAAGCGTCGAGACCAATGCCAACGCAGCAATCACGCCGCCGGTCAGCGCCACGACCACTCGAACGCCGATCTCCGATGCCGGACCGGTTGGCAGCGTCCCACTGACGGCATTCGTGTTCATGGCGCCTGTCTACCCGCGACGAGGCGTGTTCACACTCCCGTCATTCGGCTGGGTTGTCCGATGCGGAAGGTGGGGTATCGAAAAGCTCGTGACATTCGGGCTGAAGCAGGGAACCGTGCGTCGCTCGGGTACCCGGTTGCGTTGGTGGTCAACCCTGTTCTGTCGTCTGTACGCGTTCCTTCGCCACGGCCAGAGGAAGCCCGAACCGCATCACCCGCCCACCGAAGGCGATGGAGAGCAAGGCAAACCACGTCCAACCCACGAACAGGCCGGCGACCACGTCGGTCAGCCAGTGCACCCCGAGTAGCACCCGCGTCGCCGCCACCGTCACGGCGATCGATGTCGCCCCCGCCGCCAGCAGAGCTCGGGTGCGGGCACTCCTTCGACGCCCCAACACGAGCGCGAAGACCGCATAGCTCGCCGCAGCTGCTGCCGCATGACCCGAAGGGAACGACGAACCGGCAAACCCGGTCAGCCGAGACACGTCCGGACGCGTTCGCTGCACTAAGAACTTGATCAGGTTGGTCAGACCGAACTGCCCGACAACGACGGCGGCGAGGAGCGGTGCGACTGAACCGGTGACTCTGCGCCTCGACTCGAAGGCAGCAACAACAACGGCCAATCCGACCACGGTCGGGTATCCGCCGAGAAGGCTGACGAATTTCAGCACCTGGGTCGAAGTCGGCGAGGCGTTGTTCGCCCCCCAGCGAGCCCACGAGAAGTCGTACCGGGCCAAGCCACGGTGGGAATGCACCATCGCTGCGACCACGCCAAAAGCCGAGAC
Organism: Actinomycetes bacterium; assembly: GCA_031368095.1. Lineage (GTDB taxonomy): Bacteria > Actinomycetota > Acidimicrobiia > Acidimicrobiales > JANYDT01 > JANLQX01. The sequence goes on from JANLQX010000042.1 coordinate 4,265, forward strand.
GGAGGCGGACACCACGACGACAGCGGCGCTCAAGAGAAGTCCTGTCTCCACCGACGGATCGAGCCGTGACCGTACGAAGGATCGCAACCGTGGGTGACGGTCGGCCTCGTCGGCGATTTTGGCCGATGTCACTTTTGGAGCTGCGGGATCATGTTGGGGCCAACGGCGCGCCGCCGCATACGTGAGAACCCCGACGGGTAGGGCCAACACTGGGAGAACGAGGACCGATTTCACGATGGCTGTTTACCCACTGTTCAGATTGGGCAAACGACATGCATGAACCCCGACACCGTCGGTCAAAGTCCCGGCACCGCCATTTCCCCCGAGAGTCCTCACCGGGACCATCTTCGGACGCGACAACTCGTACTCACCCTCGGCAAATACGTCGGAGCTGGATACACGGCGATAAGCGCGCTGCTTATCGGGGTGGGGCTTGTTGTCGTCCACCCGCTCCGACATTCCGCCATCGTCAGGTGGGATGAGTCGAGCGTGCGTTGGTTCGCCGATCATCGTTCGAAGACCCTGACGTCGGCGTCCGCACTGTGGTCACGCGTCGGTGATGGGCCGTCGATCGTGGCCGTCGGACTTGTGGTCGCGATCGCTTTGATCGTGCACCATCGCGCCAAGTGGGCGGCGTACCTGGCAGCGGCGCTCGCCGTGGAACTAGGTACGTTCCTGACCATCTCCTATGCCGTCGGCCGCAAACGTCCGGCGGTGCCGCATCTGGGTTCCGTGCCGAGCACAGGAAGCTTTCCGTCGGGCCATATCGCCGCCACCATCGTTCTCTACGGCTCGATCACGCTGCTGGCAGTCAAGCTGAATCTGCCTCTATTCGTGCGTGGTGCGCTGGCGATCGTCACCGTGATTGTTTCCCTTTCGGTCGGCTGGGCTCGCATGTATCGGGGCATGCACCACCCCATCGACGTCGGGGCCGGGGCGGCGATGGGAATCGGCCTCCTCATCACCTTCATGCTGGCCGTGCGCGCCGCCGAACGTCCATCACCCAACTCCCACCACCATAAGGACCACCATGCCGTCTGACGACACCACCGCATCTGGCAACACATCTTGGGAGCAGGGTGAGCCCCGCGTGGCGGTTATCGCCCACACCGGCAAGACCCTGGGCGGCGGACTACCGGAACTCCGATCGGTACTTGCCGAATTCGGCGTACGTCATCCCCGTTGGACGGAAGTGGACAAGAGCCGTCGCGCCCAGAAACCGGTGAAACGGGCTATCGACGCCGGCGCCGAGCTCCTGGTCGTGTGGGGCGGCGACGGCATGGTGCAACAGTGCGCCGATGTCGCTTCTGGGTCGGGGGTTCCTCTGGCCATCGTTCCGGCCGGGACAGCGAATCTACTGGCCACCAATCTGGGTATCCCGCAAGACATCAGTGCCGCCATCAGAATCGCGATCCACGGCCAGCGCACCGCCATCGACCTCGGCACGATGAATGGCGAGTCGTTCGCCGTGATGGCCGGTGCCGGATTCGACGGCCAGATGATCAGCGATGTGGATTCCGCCGCGAAAGAGCGATTCGGTCGGCTTGCCTATGTGCGAGGAAGCTTCAAGGCAATGGCTTCGGACCGCATTGACACGAAGGTACGCGTCGACGGCTCATCGTGGTTCGAGGGGCCAACGAGCTGTGTGCTGATCGGCAACGTCGGCACGGTGATCGGTGGACTGCGAGTGTTCGACACGGCCAGCCCCACGGATGGACTCCTCGACGTCGGAATCGTCCAGGCCGAAGGGCCCGTGCAATGGCTACGGGTGTTGGGTCGGGTCGTGTCACGCAGCGAGACCGAGAAGTCCCCACTTGTTCAGGGGACAAAGGCGCGAAAGGTCGACATCAGCTTCAGCAAAAAGGTGCGCTTCGAACTCGACGGCGGGGCGCGCGGAAAGGTTCGAAACCTGAAGGTGCGGGTCAAACCCGGCGCCCTTACTGTTTGCGTCCCGCAGCCCCCGCTCGAGCTGCCGAAGACGCCGACCGCATAGCTCCGTCGCCAGCCTCGTCGCTACATTTCGGCGTCGATGACCGTTTCGAGTAGCGGCCGACCCGACTCATCGAGCCGAGCCCGGTTGATGGCGACCCTCATGGTTCGTTGCTCGATGGTGAGCAATGCCATGTCGTTGGCGAACTCCGGGCCGTGCGTGATTTCCCACGCCGCTTGATGGGCCGACGCCGTCACGCTTCGAGTCAGGAGCCCCCCGATCCGTCGGCCGATGCGGCCGGCGGCGAAGTCCATCAACCGCCGATCTCGACGAGAGAGCGATTGTCGAATCGGTGAGCTGACGATCTGGTGGACGGCACTTCCTCGTCGATCTTCGAAGACCGGTTTGGAAGTCGACGAATCGCTAAGAAACGACGCGCGGGCGATGAAGCTGAAGTGAATGTCACCGGAGAGGATCGAAATCGTCGCCGGTGCCGACGGTCCCATCCGGATGTCGTCGATGAGGGACAAAAGCCTTCGCAGCGATGCGTCGAATGCCGGCCAATCCTCAAGATCGAGAAATCGTCGCAACTTCTCCGAAAGACGGGCGATCGGCTTGCCCCACCGACCATCACAGAGCGCGGCATTCCATTCCTGGAGGCCATGGAGGCCGCCCGGCACCATGACGGGCAGAGACGTCCCGAGCAGCAGGTGGTCGGCCGGGATCCGGGCCTGCTCCTCCACCCAGTGCCATTCTGATTCGCCGATCATCTGTCGGTCGGGCCGGAGATTTCGCCCGTTTCGGCAATCGATGACGACCAGTCGAGTTGCCCCAAGCTGCCGAGCAAAACTGAATCGATACCCGCCTTCTATCGGCGTTAGCCTTTCCGACTCCTGCGCCCATTCATGTAAGTAGTCCGCTGCTGCTTCACCTGTTGAACGATCGAGCGAAAGAAGATGTTCCAGCATCCCCTCTGATCGGATCTCATCGGGCGACAAATTACCGAGGTGTTGATAGATCCAGTACGACATGAGTCCGCCAACGATATGATTGTTCCACCACGCCTTTTTCCTGATGTCGTTGACCCATGACATCGAAATGTTCCAGTCGTCGATCACGTCATGATCGTCGAAAATCATGGCCGTCGGGACGACGGAGAACATCCAACGTTCCACGTCGGGTTGCCACGACTCGTGATAGAGCCACGTGTATTCCTCGAAGCCGCCAACGAGGTCCGGCGGCGTCGGGTCCTCAGGAGGACGTTGACTCATGCGGCGACGAGTCACGGGAGACGGTTCGTCGGCGTAGAGCTGGTCCCCCAGCAGCAGGAGGAGATCTGGCCACTCCTCCCGAGGTTGCGTCTGCATCCGCTGCCCGTGCGCACGAAGCGCATCCACCCCTAGGCCCTGCGCGTCGACGGTTGGGGAGAGCGTGAACGGAAGTTCGTGGGGCGCCGCCGCGCGGCATGAGCCGACGAGAATGCGCAACGGACCATCGTGGCCGAGCGTGCGGATCACGCTGGCCGGCATACCCGGGAGCGGCCATCGTTCGATCCCATCGAGATTCACGGTGTACTCGACGCAAGAACCCGGTTCGAGGGCTTCCAACATCACTAAGGCGTAGTGATGTCCAGCCACCGCAAATGTCTGAGTTTCCACTCCATTGATAGCCACAGTCGCCATCGAATCGGTCTCAATAAAGATCGTTGCCGATGTCTCGGTCACGTGCCGCAACATTGGGCCAAGCAGCAGTTCAGACATTGAGACCATTCCGGTGGCGGTGCAGCGACATCTCGCCACCCTACGGCTGTTGCCGAGCCCCACGGTTCCCAGGTTTGACTATGACAAGACCGGGGCATGTGAGGAACATGAGTGAGACGCTTCAAAGCCACGGAAGAGCTGCACTCACGACGGCGCGCCCAGCGCTGGTGAAGCTCGGACGCCTCGGGTGGTTGACCAAAGGCGTCGTCTACATCCTCGCCGGAGTCCTGGCGCTTGTCGTTGGCTTTCGATCGCTGCCCAGCCCGTTGCCTTCGGGCGAGGAAGCCAGTCCGACCGGCGCCATCAAGACCGTCGGCCAGATGCGCGGCGGTCGAGGACTTCTCATCACCCTCGGTGTCGGGCTCTTGCTCTACGCACTCTGGAGGGTGGCTACTGCGATCTTGCCAGGACGTCTGAACGCCGAGGCGATGGCCATGCGGATCGGGTACCTGGTTAGCGCCGGAATCTACGCAACGTTCGCCATCACCGCGTTCACACTGGCCAGGCGTCCCCGAGAAGCGGCCGACGGAAACGCCAAAGTGACCGATATCAGCGTCCGCGTGCTTGACGCTCGGTTCGGACGATTCGTGTTGGGAGCCGTCGGTGCCATCGCCGTTGGCGCCGGCCTCTTTCGCATCGTCAAGGCCCTACGCGGCGACGTCACCGATGAACTCACCCTGCAGGGAATGTCATCGCGACAGGTGTGGGTCACCAAGAAGCTTGGCATCATCGGGGAGATTGGCCGTGGCATTGCGGTCGTGCTGATCGGCTTTTTCCTGACACGGGCAGCCATCGATCGCAATGCTCGGGAGGCCACCGGACTCGACGGAGCACTGACCCGGCTGGCGCATTCCGAGTGGGGTCGATTCGTCGTCGGCATCGTGGCCGTCGGTTTTCTGCTGTACGGCGTCATGTGTGTTGCCACGTTCCAACGCCGGACTCTCCACGCGCCATGACCATCATTCTCGGAGACCACGGTGACCACGGTGACAGCGGAAGTCCTGCGATTCGTTCGGCTGCGCTGTCGCCTACCGCCACGGGATGGAGCGCCGTCCCGTGGCGAACCATCGTCGGAGCGGTCGGAGTAGTCGCAGTTTCATTGCTGGGCACGTTGACAATCATTGCGATCCAGCAGGTGTTGCTGTGGCTCACGATTGCTGGTTTCATCGCCATCGTTCTTGCCCCGCTTGTGCGCCGTGTCCAGCCCCACGTTCGAGACCGCCGAGCTGTCGCGACCGCCGTCGTGATGTTTGGAACGTTGATGATCGTTCTCGGCTCGGCGGCGCTGTTCGTCATGCCCATCCGGCGCCAGGTCGCACAGATCGCCGGCGATCTACCCGGGACCATCCGTGCCGCCGCCAACGGCCGCGGACCGGTCGGCCGCATCGTGCAACGCCTGCATCTCGATCATTGGGTGCGCGATCACCAGCCTGAACTCACGAAATGGGCAAAAGGTCTCAGCGATTCTTCGCTGAACATCGCTCGCTCGGTGTTTCAGGCAACCCTGGCCACGCTGACGATCTTCTTCATGGCCTTTCTCTTTCTGACCCAGTCCTCGGCGATCGGCCGCACGACCATGTCCCTCGTCCCGGTCCGTCGCCGAGTTGCGGCACAAGCTGTATCTGTTGACGCCGCTTCGGCGGTAAGTGGGTACATGATCGGCAATCTCTTGATCAGCGCAGTGGCCGGGGTAACCGCTCTGATCTGTTTGGCTGCGCTGGGGGTGCCGAATGCTGCGGTCTTTGCCCTTTGGGTCGCGTTTGCCGATCTCATTCCACTGGTTGGCGCAACGCTCGGCGCCGCCGCGGGTGTGCTCGCCGCCTTCCTCCACTCGACGACCGCCGGTTTCGTGGCTCTCGGATTTTTCGTTGTGTATCAGCAGTTCGAGAACAGTGTCCTGCAGACTGCCGTGATGTCTCGGACCGTCAAGGTCAATCCACTCGTCGTACTCGTAAGCGTGCTCATCGGTGTTGAGATGCTGGGCTTTGCCGGCGCCGTGCTGGCGATCCCGCTGGCCGGATCCCTCCAGGTTGTCATCAAGGCCGTCCGCCGGGAAACTCTTCGGGACCGGCTCGTCCTTCCCGACGACGACCTTCAGGCTCGGGATTCTCGGTCTTCCGCGCTGTCGTCGAACGTTACGTGAATGTGCTCCTCCGGGCGCCGCTCCTCCTGCTTCGCCATTGCCTTCATCAGCTTTACGTCGGAGGCAGTGAGCGGCGGTTGAACCATTGATCGCGGCCACAGGCGCTGCGAACGTACCACGGTGACTTCCAGTGAATACAGGAGGATCTGGGTACCGAGAACGAGGAACCACACCAGGCCGAGCGCAGCACCGATTGCTCCGTAGAGCTGCGAGCTTCGACGAAGTTGATGACTCACCAACCGAAGCCCGACAAGCTGCAGCACTTGCCATCCAACAGCCGAGACGATGGCGCCGGGAAGGAGTTCTCGCAGGCGGAGGGTCTTTGGACTCAGGAGCCAGAACACGACCATGAACAGGCCCGCACTCAGCGCAGTGGCACCGATGACGCCGAGGGTGCCCGCAACGACCGAGTTGCGAACCAGGGAACCCACGAGGCCAAGGGTCGTGGTGGCGAGCACTCCGGCGGCGATGAGTCCGAATACACCAAGCCCGCGGAGCATGCGGGCAACGAACGAAGGCCGCTGTTTGTGCGGCACATGCCAGACCTCGTGGAACGCATACTGCAGCGCCTGCGTCACCCCGAACCCTCCCCACAACAGCCCGATCAGTCCAATGCCAAGTCCGAGACCACTGCCGGGAAGCGCTCGTTCATTGCTTGTGAGTTCGGCTCCCACGACCGGGAATTGGGCGACTGCCGACGTCCGGATCCGGTCGGCCATGCCGGGATAGCGCTGCGCAAGAAACGCGGTCGCGGTCACGACCACCAGCATTAGGGGGAAGAACGCGAGGAACGCCGAAAAGGCAATGAGGGCGGCGAGTTGACCGCCTCGATCGTCACCGAACTTTTTGATGACCCCAAAGACGAACCCGGCGGGCCCGGACCCCTGTTGCCAGCGGTCGATCCACCGCACCATACGGGCTATGGCATTCCCTCCCTCAGGCAGACCTGGATCCGTGGCGTCTTCGGACTCCACGGATCCGGACCGTCGGTTGGTGGTGGTGTTCAGACGGCCAAGAACTTGAGGATGGCCGCATTGAACTCCGAAGCATGACTCACATTGCATCCATGGGGAGCTCCTGAAAGCACCACCAGGGAGCTGTGAGCGATCGCTCGATGGGTACGCGCTCCCGATCCTTCGAAAGGCACGATGGCATCGCTATCGCCGTGAATCACCAGTGTGGGAACGGTGACGCTGGCGAGATCATCGCGGAAGTCCTCGGTGCCGAACGACTCCATGCAGGCGAGCGCGGCCTTCTGGTCCGACTGTTCACACATCCTGATGGCGTCCTGACGCTGCGCTTCGGAAACCTTCAAAACGCCACTGGCGGAGAAGAAGTTCGTGGTGAATTGGTCGAAAAAGGAACTGCGATCAGCGGTCAGATCGGCGGCCATCTTCTCGGCAGCGGTCGACGTGAGCGGGCCATCGGGATTGTCCTCCGATTGCATCATCGCCGGGGTGACTGCGGCCGCGAAGACGACGCTCCGAAGGCGATCCTCGCCGTGTTTGGACACGAAGGTCGCTACTTCGCCGCCGCCCATGGAAAAGCCGACGAGGGTCACGTCCGTGAGCTGGAGCTCCTCGAGTAGGCCTTCGAGGTCATCGGCCAACGTGTTGTAGTCGTAGCCGCCACCCGGCTTGTCACTGAGACCGAAGCCGCGGCGGTCGTAGGCGACGACCCGGTATCCGGCGGAGGCGAAGACATCGATCTGCTCGCTCCAGCTTTCCCCCGACAAAGGCCAACCGTGAATCAGTACGACCGGACGTCCGTCACCACCGGTGTCATGAACGTGCACGCCGACCTTGCTGAGAAAGCGTCTGTTGACATCGATATCGGGCACGGGGCACAACCTTTCGAACTCGCTCGAAGCACCGTGCTTCGGCTCCTCTCGCTCTACCCCGTGGTCGAGTGTTCAAACCGTTGAGTCGAGTCGCTGACTCACTATTTCCGGCGGACGACAATGAGTGCGACATCGTCCATCAACGCGGCGTCACCGAGCACCCGCTCGACCACAGTGTGGGCGTATCCGGCCGCCCCCATCGACGGCAGAACATGAGGATCGGTCATCGCCTGCTGGTGCATGTCGGCCTGCACCACGCTTGCCAGCCGGTCAATACCTTCGTCGATCGTCTCGTCACGACGCTCGACCAGCCCATCGGTGTAGGCGACGAGGACCGACCCCGGGGGGAACGCATTGCGCTGTACGAGCGGTCGTTCGGCCGTCACGCCGAGCAACGAGCGACGACCCCCGCCGAGGATCTCGGTCGAGCCATCGGGTGACACCACGATAAGCGGAGGATGGCCGGCCGAAACAGAAAGAATCGTGTCAGTGTTCGGGTCCACGACCGCAATGGCGACGGTGGCGATCACCCCCGAATCAATGACCGCCTCCGCGGCGTCGAACACTCCACCGAGGTCGTCGGCGTGCATACGAGTAAGGGCATTCATAACCGACCGGACATGAGTCATGACGACCGCCGCCTCAATCCCGTGGCCGGTGACGTCACCGATTACAAACGCCGCTCGTCCATCGGAAAGATCGATGACGTCGACCCAGTCCCCGCCGAAGCCGAGGCCGTGCGCGGCCGGGAGGTAGTGCACGCTGACGGCGAGGGACCCCACCGTCGGGAACGCGGAAAACAATTGCTGCTGCATCAACGACACGAGCTGATCACGACGATCTGCCAACTGCGCTCGTTCTATCGACTGCCCGGCCACTGACCCGACGGTGGCAATTAACGAGCGGGTCGGCGCGTCAAAGGTCTGGTCACTCGCCCACGAGACACCAAGCGCCCCGACCACGGAACCATCGGCCCGGAACAGAGGTACTGCGGCGATGGCGGCAACTCCGCTCGTGGCCGCGTCGGTCAAGAGTTGTTCGTAGCGCGGAAGATGGTCCGCGTGGTTGCGAAGGAACACCGGTGTTCGCGATCGCATGGCATCACCGAGTGGCGTCGGCGCCATCATCGACACGACTGCGTACTTTTCGGCAACGGTTGCGTCGACGGACTCAGGGATCCGGATGCGGAATTTTCTTCCCCCGTCGTCGACGATGGCGAGAACAGCAAAACTCGCCGCCAAGAGGTTTGGGCAACGCTGCATGATCGTGTCGGAGACTTCGACGGTAGTGATGTTGGCGGCCAACTGTTGGGCGAGCGTGGCCAGCTGTTCACGCAGGGCGATGTCGCTTCGCAACCCTTCCGAGATGTCGGACGATTGTTTCAGCAGCGTCCGAAGTCGAATCTCTGATTGCACTGCTCCGGCAACAGCCTGCAGAACCTCGCGTTCGCTTGAGGTCCAATTGCGTGGAACATGATCGACGACGCAAAACGTTCCCAGGACGTACCCGTCGATCGATCGCAACGGATACCCCGCCCACGCAACGACGTTCATCTTCGTAACCGAAGGATTGTTCCGGACCAGTTCGTCGACACGTGCGTCCGAGACAAACAGCGGCTCGTCCGAATGAACGACGTACTGGCAGAACGACTCCTCGACCGGATTCTGTCGATCGGCGGGATTGTTGGACTGGACGCCGAAGCAGCTCTTCCAGAACGAGCGTTCTTCGTCGACGAGCGTGACGAATGCAAACGGCACAGCGAGCAGCGAGCCAGCCAGCCGTGACAGCCAGTCGAATGTCTCCTCCGCTCCGGTGTCGAGCAGGTTCGTGGCCCGGACGGCCTGCAAGCGCTGAGGGTCGTGCAACGGTTCGGGCATGTTCTTGTTGCCGTTCATTGCGGACTCCAGATGTGCAAACACCTCGAACGAGGCCGCGGCGAAGAACCGAGAGGGCAGCAACACTGACACAAGGGTGGTCCCGCCGCCAGGAAAATGGACCGGCCGAGTCGTCGGGGCCGCCGGTCGCCTAGCGGGAGCGATGAGACATGTCGACGAATGATGAGGTGGCCGGACACCATCACTCGACCGGAGGCTCAAACAACCTCTGAAATCCTCCATTCCCGAACGGTTTGACACGGGCGGCTCCGGATACCGACGGCCCGTGGGTCACGTACCGTCGAGGAGTGGAAGTCCGCCTCCGTCGAGATCGAGATCCGGCTCCCCGGAGTCGGAGTTCGTGACGTGCTTCGCAATGGAGCCGACCTGGCCCAACGGGTTCGGCAAGACCTCGAGCCGTTCTTCACGGCCCGGTGCGTGAGAGTGGTCTTCGAGTGAACGGGCCGACGACGGAAACCGATCGAAAAGGCCACTCTCCTGTTGAAGTTCGGCCCTGAGGCGGCGAGGACAAAATCGCCATCCGGCAGCACGTGTCGGCGGCAAATCTAATGGCTACGGTCACGATTCCCGGAGGATTCGGCTCCGTACTCCCGGAATCGGAGAGATAGGTGGGATCGATGCAGCGACCGCCCCGGGGAAAGAAACACCGGGGCGGTCGGCAGAGGTGTCGGGGCGCAGGGTCCGGTACCCACGTCCGAAGGGTTCAAACCGACGAACATCACGGTGTCGATGCTCGCGACGTCGCAGGAATCATTCAGGCCGCCAATGCCGTGGCGATCGGTGATTACATCCGGACGTGAGGTCAGCGCTGACTCGCCGACCGAGGAGCGGAGTCCCGAACCCGACCGACGAAGCTCCCGGTTGTGACCATTTCGACGCCGACAGCGACCACGAGCATTACTTCGATGCCTTTTGTGACCCACCCGAGGGTATCGAAGTAGCCCAATGAAATGTATGTGACGACCGCAGCCACCGCGATACCCACAAGGAGCACTCTCCCGACGCTTCGGAGCGGAGCCAACACGGATGCGGGAACGTACATCAATGCCAGACCTGCGAGATAGCCAATTCCGGTGAGGATAAACAAGGTGCCGTATCCAGTAGCCCCTTTGTCAAACTCATCCGAGACAAGCGAGAAGTGAATCACTGCCGTGGCTAGCGCTAGCAGAATGACGAAAACGCCTGCCGCTCCCAGCGTCGGTTGTTCCGAATTACGTGACATGTGCAGTCCTCTCGATGGCGGCTCTAAGGTGACAGCCGAATGCCTCAAATACCCAGATTCTGTCGGGGTAAACCACTGGCCGAGCCGTGTTCCAAGGATCCACGACGAAGGTCGCGCTGCCGCATGGGACCGCGACGGTCGAAGCAACCGTCTCTCAGGCCCTCGACGCGCCATCGCAGCGAGTCCAACGCGGTCCTCGGCGACGCCAACCGCGCGTGCGCGCCTCGGCATCCCGCAGCGTGGACCGAATGAGCAGGAGCTCGTAGCGACTGGACGATCGGGAAGATCGGGAAGACCGAGGCGTTCATTCCGTCGGGAGAGATCCGCATCGGCATGCGCAGCGGGACTCTTCGGTCCAACGGTGCGGTGATGTCGAAAGGCGTGACGGTGATCGATGCGGCGCGCGACGACCGGGTGCCCACGAGGACTATCACCCCGGGGCGAGCTACCTGGAGCACCTCGATTTCGCTTCGGCGATCCGTTCCGGCAGGGCGGCCGCAGTCACGCTCGAGGACGACCTATGGTCCGTCGCGCCGCCCCGTCCCCGTCCTCGTCTCGGAGCTCTTCCCGGCGTCTCGCTCACGTCGATCTGCAGTCAGTGGATGAGCCTCTCGACCCCGGTCGCGGTCCGACCCGCCCGGCGGTGCCGTGCGGGTCGGAGTGCTCCCGTCGAGAAGGACGGCTTCGGCCGTGGGAGGGCGTCAGTTGATCTTGGTGATGAGCGCGTTCTGCCCGGACCCGGGGAGGTAGAGGTCACCGGCCTTGGCGGCCAACGCCTGGAACGCCGGGTCGGCGGAGAACGCCGCCCGGGCCGCGTCCATCTCCGCCATCGACGCGCCTCCGATCAGCCAGCGGACGCCGCCGTAGGCGCCGTAGACGTCGGCGCAGAACGCTGTGCCGAGGCCGGTCGACGTGGCGATCGACTGCTGAATGGCGACACCGTGTTCCATGGCCTCGGCCAACTTGCCGGCGGCGGCGGTTGCCATCGTGATGGCGACGACTGCCGACGGCGCAGCCATGGATGTCGACACGATCTCCGTGAGCCCGTCGGTGATTGTCGGGTGGACCAGGTCGGTCGCCTTGTCAAC
>JANLQX010000055.1:0-1541 GCA_031368095.1 Actinomycetes bacterium
TACCTCCAACTCAATCGCTCGGCCGCCACCCTGGCCGGCGGGGAGGCTCAGCGAATCCGATTGGCCTCGCAGATCGGTTCCGGTCTCGTCGGGGTGCTTTACGTGCTCGACGAACCGTCGATCGGACTGCACCAGCGCGACAACCATCGCCTCATTAAGACGCTCGAGCATCTGCGCGAGCTCGGCAACACCGTCATTGTCGTGGAGCACGATGAGGACACCATCCGAATTGCTGATCACATCGTCGACATCGGCCCGGGCGCCGGAGAGCACGGTGGCGAGGTCATCGTGTCCGGCCCGTTGGAGGATCTGCTTTCGGCCGAGCGTTCCATCACCGGTCAGTACCTGAACGGCACCCGTCGGATCGAGGTACCCCATACCCGCCGCCCCGGCAATGGCACGTTTCTCACCGTCCGCGGGGCGCGGGAGAACAACCTTCGCAACGTCACTGTCGACTTCCCGCTGGCCCGGTTCGTGGCGGTCACGGGCGTCTCTGGCTCGGGGAAGTCCACGCTGGTCAACGACATTCTGCTCAACGCACTCATGCAAAAGATCTACCGGGCTAAAACGGTGCCTGGTCTGCACAAGGGCATCGATGGCATGGGCGTGGTCGACAAGGTGATAGCCATCGACCAGTCGCCGATCGGCCGCACCCCGCGTTCGAACCCGGCCACCTATACCGGCGTGTTCGACCACATCCGCAAGCTGTTCGCCACCACCAACGAGGCCAAGGTGCGCGGCTATCAGCAGGGTCGGTTCTCGTTCAATGTCAAGGGTGGTCGGTGCGAGGCGTGCGCCGGCGACGGCACCATCAAGATCGAGATGAACTTCCTGCCCGATGTCTACGTACCGTGCGAAGTTTGTAAGGGCGCCCGGTACAACCGTGACACCCTCGACGTCACGTTCAAGGGCAAGAACATCGCCGAGGTCTTGGACCTCCCGTGCGAAGACGCCCGCACGTTTTTTGAGAACCAGCCCAATATCGCCCGTCATATGGCCACGCTGTGCGACGTTGGCCTCGGCTACGTGCGTCTCGGGCAACCGGCCACCACGCTGTCGGGCGGCGAGGCGCAGCGCATCAAGCTGTCGGCCGAACTGTCGAAGCGGTCGACCGGCAAGACCGTCTACGTGCTCGACGAGCCCACCACCGGGCTCCATTTCGAAGACATCCGCCGACTGTTGATCGTGCTCGGTCGTCTCGTCGATCAAGGCAATACCGTTATCGTCATCGAGCACAACCTCGACGTCATCAAAACGGCGGACTGGGTCATCGACCTCGGTCCTGAAGGCGGCAGCGGCGGCGGACTTATCGTGTGCGAGGGCACTCCGGAAGACGTGGCCAAGCATGGGCCGAGCCATACCGGACGCTTCCTGGCGCCATTGCTCGCCGGGAAGGCACCGGGAGAAGCGTCACCGGCGCGCGCCGACACCGGCGCCAAGCGGACCCGCAAGATTGAGCCGGTCGCGGTGGTCAAGCCGGCTGCGAAGCCGGTACCCAAGCCCATTTCCCAGGCCGCCCCGAACCGCGCCAGGGTGGCAAC
>JANLQX010000075.1:0-9077 GCA_031368095.1 Actinomycetes bacterium
CGTTGACCGGCGTGGCTGGGCCGACGGAGCAGGAGGGCCGAGCGGTTGGCACCGTCTTCGTGGCCGTGGTGACGCCCGACGGAGAACACGTTGATGAGTTGACGATGCCGGGCGATCGCGAACGTATCCGGAACTTCTCGGCGATCACGTCGATGGACTTCCTCCGTCGACGTCTGTTGGCTTAGATAAGCGCGCTTACTTCTTCTTGGTGGCCCGGTTGATGGCCAGCACGGCGACAACGATCAGGGCGAGAACCAGGCCAAATTTGATCAGCCAGAACACCGTGCGGGCGATTCGGACGATCAACCAGAACCCGAAGAGCACGGCGATGAAGGCGCCGATGATCGTGCCAAGTGACAGCTTTGGTCCGCGCTCGCTCATCGGTTCACCCTACGCACTCGCGAGAACCTCGATCGGCGTACCCCGCCCGCCCGGGCAACGTCCGCTCACTCGGGTACTGACGGCTCGCCCGGCACTCGTAGCGGCCGACACGGCACGCGCCCAGCCCTGACGGTCGAGGCGATGAGGATGAAAAGTTGCCTCCATGAACCGCCCGCCGATGAATCGCAGGCGAAGAAGGCCGGTGTCGGCCGTTGCGCCGCTTCGTGGATCCCAGATGAAGTTGCCCATCGAATAGGCGATCACCGCGTCCCCGGTGGGCGTTGGCACGCGAACAATGGGCTGAAGCACATGCGGATGCGCACCGAGCACGGCGGTGGCTCCGGCGTCGACCAACAATCCGGCGAGCTCTTGCTGGACGGGTGAGGGGCACGGGTTTCCCTCGATACCCCAGTGCAGAATCACGACGACAACGTCGTTGGTGACTCGGGCTCGGCGCACGGCATCAAGGAGTCGCTGCGTTTCGGCGTTGATGGCGTGCTTGCCAGCCGAGGCAATGCCCGCCCGGGTTGGCGTGGCCAGCCATGAGGCGTCGGGAATGATCTGGCTCGCTCCGAGCACGGCGACCGCGACGTTGTTGATTTCGAACTCGGCCGGGGTCAACGCCTCGTCGAGCGTTGAACCGGCCCCGACGTGAGCCACGTTGACGCGGTCGAGGTTGCGAATCGTGTCCTGGAGTGCCTCGACGCCAAAGTCGAGCGTGTGGTTATTGGCCAGGGACACCACGTCGATTCCGGCCGCAGCTACCCGGTCAGCGAAGGAGGGCGCCGAGCGAAAGGTGAACTCCTTGATCTGGGCTCGACCGCGCGTCGACATAGCCGTTTCCAGATTGACGATGGCGAGGTCGGCATCGGCCAGCGGAGGACGGATGCCGGCGAAGGGATCCGTCGTCTCGGCGACGGCTCGGGTCAGGAGCGTGTCGCCCCCAAAGGCGAGGGTCCACGGCGCCTCGAGGGTGGGCCCGGCGGTCGGGAGGAGGGTCGTGGTGGTGGACGGCCCCGGCGGCAGGGTCGGGCCGGCGGAACTCGGGGTCGGCGGACCGGCGGTTTCGAGATTTTGAGCGTCGGCGGTGCGACCCGCGATGGCCCCGCTGACGGTCATGGCGACGGTCACCATGGCCATGCTGAGCAGGGAAAAGGTCCAGAATCGCAGTGTTGAACGGGGTGGGCGCGGCCGAAAGGGGAGGTACCCGTGGAGCCCGCGCATCCGTTGATGCTTGCATCTCGTGCTGACGCCCGGTACCATTGCGAACGTCCGTTCGTGCTGGCCGAACGAGGAATGATTTTCCGATTCTTTTTGGTCGGGAAATCACATCCCTGTCGTTTTGTCACACCCTCCCAATACAGTGGCCCACATGAAAACGTCCCCCGCCCGAGAGTCCACGAAAAACACGCAAGGAGCAAACATGGAGCGAGCGAAAGCCTTGGAGATGGCCCTCGGCCAGATCGACAAGCAGTTCGGCAAGGGGTCGATCATGCGACTCGGCGAAAACACCCACATGCGCATCGAAGCCGTCTCGACCGGTTCGCTGGCCGTCGACCTCGCCCTCGGTATCGGTGGGCTGCCTCGAGGCCGCATCTGTGAGATCTACGGTCCGGAATCGTCGGGCAAGTCCACCCTCGCCATGCACGTGGTGGCCGAGGCCCAGCGCAACGGCGGCACCTGCGCCTATATCGATGCCGAGCACGCCATGGACCCGGTTTACGCCAAGGCGATCGGCGTCGACATCGACAATCTGCTCATCTCTCAGCCCGATACTGGCGAGCAGGCGCTGGAAATCTGCGACATGCTCGTACGTTCCGGCGCTCTCGACGTGGTCGTGATTGACTCCGTGGCGGCGTTGACCCCAAAGGCGGAAATCGAAGGCGAGATGGGCGACACGTTCGTCGGTCTCCAGGCCCGCCTCATGAGCCAGGCCCTGCGCAAGCTCACCGCCTCGATCAGCCGCACCAACACGGTGGTGATCTTCATCAACCAGCTGCGAGAGAAGATCGGCGTGATGTTCGGATCCCCCGAGACCACGCCAGGCGGGCGGGCGCTTAAGTTCTACTCCTCGGTCCGTCTCGACATCCGTCGCATCGAGTCGATCAAGGACGGGGCTGACGTCACCGGCAACCGCACTCGCGTGAAGGTCGTCAAGAACAAGGTGGCGCCGCCGTTCAAGCAGGCGGAGTTCGACATCATGTACGGCAAGGGCATCAGCCGTGAAGGTTCGGTGCTCGACGTCGGGGTCGAGTGCGCCGTCATCAAGAAGTCGGGCGCCTGGTTCACCTACGAAGGCGAGCAGCTCGGCCAGGGTCGGGAGAACGCCAAGAATTTCTTGTCGGAGAACCCGGAGATGATGATGGAGATCTCCGAGAAGATCCGCCAAAAGGTCGGGATCGTTGCGGTCGAGGGCGATGCGCTGTCGGATCTTGAGGCGGAGCTCGAAGACGAGCCGATTTCTCTCGACTGAGGTTCGGTACCAGCGCTGGGTCCAACGACCCGAATCGGGACAATCCCTCAAGTTTGGTCGTCTTGGTTGACGAAGAACTGAGGGTGTGGTGGCGGACTTGGGCCGTATCTTTCGGGTAACCGACAGGTACGGCCCGTCCCCGTCGGTGGCGATGTCGTTCTGTCAATCAGGAAACCGATCGGCACGGCCCGTCCCCGTTCAGTCGTCGGAGACCAGTAACTCGGCCACGTTGGTGAGTTCGGCCTCGGTGGCGCCGTTGTCCAAGGCATAGGCCCGAGCGCCGCCGCCGTCGTCCCAGAATTCGAGGACGCGCTCGAGCGGCCGTCTCGTCACCCCAAGGACCGGCAGGGCCGACGCCACGCTGATCCCACGAGCGGCGAACCCATCGCGAAGGGCGCGAACGCGCGTCGGTGTCCGGTAGAGGTTTGTCGCTAGAAAGTCATCGGTCAGATCGTTGTCGCTCACGCCGAGAATGCGATGGAGCAGCGCGGTAGAGATTCCGGTGCGATCCTTCCCGCCCGTGCAATGGTGCAACGACGGGAGACGGTCGGCCTGAGCTATTCCGCGAATGAATCCGACCAGCATCAGCGCCGATGTTTGCACCATGTCGAGATAGTTGGTCTCCCAGAATTCGGCCGGCGGGAGCGGGCGGGTCCCGGCGAGCATGTCGCGGATCACGTCGACCACCGACGAGTCGAGGGACGACAAGTCCGAGGTGCCCAGCAGCACCACCACAGGCGCGTCGTCGCCGGTCGGCAAGCGACTCGGCTGACGCTGTCGCTCAGCGTCGAGGCGGAAGTCGTGAACCGTTCGCAGACCGATCGATGCAACGGTGTCGAGGTCGGCGTCGCTCAGGTCGCCAAGGTGGTCGCTGCGAAAGATGCGGCCCCGACGCATGACCCGTCCCTCACCCACCGCATACCCGCCGGCGTCACGGAAATTGTGGTTTCCGTCGAGACGAACAAGTCGCTCGAACGTCGGAGCCCGACTCGGAAGGTCCTCGCGTGCCAGGCCTTCCGCGAGCGCGGCGGCTATCAACTCGTCAAATCCCATGGACCGGCGAGCCTGGCACGGGACCGGAAGCGTCGTGGCGACGCGACTCGGGGCGAGCCCTCGAGAGGGCCCGCCCCGAGTGCGGGGAGTTCGTGATCGGAGCGCCAGTTGGGCGCCAGTTAGGTCAGCTCTGGGACGGAACGATCGACGACGGCGTCGGGGTGCCCTTGGCGGCTTGGATGGCGGCCTTGTTGGCGGCCCGGGTTGCCTCGCGAGCGGCCTTGTTGGCGGCCTTGGTGGCCTCGCGAGTCGACTGGTTCTGGGTATGCGTCTGGTCCCAGGCGGCCTTGTTGGCAGTCTTGGTGGCTTCGCGGGCAGTCTTGCATGAAGCCTTGGCGGCCTCGCGGGCTTCCTTGGTGGTCGCTGCGGCGGCGCCAGTCAGGCAGCTTTGGAACGTGGCGTCGCGGCGCCCTTCGTTGGCCGTATGGGTGGCGTCACGGCGAGTTGAGTTCTCGGTATACGTGGCGTCACGACGAGCCTTGTTGGCATCGTGGGTGGCTTGCGTTCGGACGACGTTGGCCTGACGGGCCGCAGTAACGGCGTCGGAAGCCGAGAAGGCCGGACCGGCGAGGCCGAGGAGGGCGGCCGACGCAATGGAGACGGAGACCAGGAGGCGGGCGGTGCGATTCATGTTGAGTCCTTAGGAGTGAGGGAGAGGAAGGTGTTGGCCGCCGTGGTGGTGGTCTCTGCAGCCACCACTACTTTCGACGTCACCCATGAGGAAGTTGTTGGCATTCAGTTGCAATCGCGCTGCGACTCGTGAGCGTTCGGCGAGAGGCCTATGCGATGACGGTTTCGTCGGCGCGGAGAAGTCCCGGCTACCGTGACCGCCCGTGGTTGAGCGCGTGAACGTCGTGGCGGCCTATGTCCCCGCCGACCTGGTGGCCGGCGCCGGCGCTGACCTGGTTGGCATGCGTCGCGAGGCGGAAGTGTTGGCGGTGGCGCTCGCCACCGGTCGCCATGTGGTTCTTGAGGGACCGCCCGGCACCGGAAAGTCGACGCTCCTGCGGTCGCTGGCAAAATCGGCGAACGTCTCGTTGCGGTTCGTCGAGGGCAACGCCGAGCTGACGCCGTCGCGGCTGGTCGGCCATCACGATCCCGCCGTCGTTCTGCAGCGTGGCTACATCGCCGAAGCCTTCGTTCCCGGACCGCTCGCTGACGCCGTGGCGGAGGGCGCGATTCTCTATTTGGAAGAACTGAACCGCATCCCCGAGGAAAGCCTCAACGTGCTCCTCACTGCGCTGGCCGAGGGTGAACTCCACGTTCCGCGCTACGGACGAATCGCTGCCCACCCGTCGTTCCGCCTGATCGCCGCCATGAACCCGTTCGATGCGGTCGGCACGGGGCGCATCGGCCAGGCCGTTTACGACCGGCTGTGTCGGGTGTCGGTCTCGTATCAAGACGCCGACCACGAACGCGAAATCGTGGCGAGGGCCACGTCGGCCGAGGTCGACGGTTTTGCCGTTCGATGCGCCGTCGATGTGGTTCGCGCCACGAGGTCGCATCCCGATGTCCGCCAGGGGTCGTCGGTGCGTGGCGCCATCGATTTTGTGACGCTCGCCGACGGGCTGCGGTCGCTTCGCGGGGTGAGCGAAGCCGAGTCGGGATGGGCGGCGGATCCGGTGGCGGCACGTGCGGTGTTGGTCGATGCTGCGCTCACCTCGCTGAGCGGTCGCATTCGTCTCGACGAGGCGAGCGACCGCGCGCCGGAGGAGATCATCGTCGAGTTGCTCGACGCCTGGCTCCGGGAACACTTCGCCCGAGAACCGGACGCGCCGTCCCCGGAGGACGATTCGGGAAAAGGTGAGCGCCCCGGCGCCCCTCCGCCTGGCGGAGGGAACCGGGGCCGAATCCTGACCGGAGACGAAGCCCGCAAGGCCGTACAGGAGGCGGGACGGCGCACCGCGGGCCGTCAGGAACTGCGCTCGAAACATGCGTCGTTCGATGCGGTGTCACCCGAGGTCGGCCAACTCGATGCCCAGGCGATCGAAGAACTCGCCTCCCGTGATCCCGATGCCGTCGCCTCGCTTCTGGCCGATATGGCCCAGGCCACCGACCCGGTGCTGCGGGCCCTCGCCCGTCGGATCGCCGCACGGGTCTTCGTCCGGCTGGCCCGCCAGGGACGAACGAGATCGCCCGGGGTCCGTCGTTTGGTGGTGGAAACGGGGTCGGTCGAGGGCGACTTTGACCTTGATCTCACGCTCGCCCGCACTGATGGTCGTCCGCCGCTTGATCTTCGTGACGTGGTGCACCGTCGGTGGGGATCGAGCGAGCGGGCGATCTGCCTGCTCGTCGACCGCAGCGGCTCCATGAGCGGCCACGCTGTGGCGCGGGCGGGCCTCGCCGCCGCCTGCGTGATTGCTGCCGCCGGCGAGCGGGCTGATGTGTCGGTGATTGCCTTTGCCCGCGACAGTGTGGTCCTGCAGCAACAGGGCCGGCCCCGCGCCGTCGACGCCGTCCTCGGCGACCTGTTCTCGCTTCGAGGCCGCGGGGTGACTGACCTTGGCGTGGCTCTGCGGGCGGCCCGCCGTCAGTTGGGTCGATCGGGCGCTCGGGACCGCGTGGCCGTTTTGGTGTCCGACGCGCTGGCGACCGAGGGAGACGATCCTCTCACCGCCCTGCGCGGCTTGGACCGACTTCATGTGCTCGGCACCAGTAATGAGCCTGAGTCCGTCGACGCCGGCCGCCTTCTGGCCCGCCGGGGCCGTGGATCGCACCGCGTCGCCACGGGTGTGGCTGACATCTCCTCGGCGATGACCGCACTCCTGAGTACCTAGCCCTGCACACGTGGGTGCGGCCGGGCGGCCCGTAGACTTCGCTGGTGACAATGTCGGCCCCGTCGAAGCGATACCTGGTGCATACCTACGGGTGCCAGATGAACGAGCACGACTCCGAACGCATCTCGGGTCTGCTCGAAGCCGACGGCTATGTGCGCGTCGATGACGAAGCCGACGCCGACGTGATTGTGTACAACACCTGCACGATTCGCGAAAACGCTGACAACAAGCTCTTCGGCAACCTGGGCCGGGTGAAAGAACTGAAGGACTCGCGCCCGGAGCTGAAAATCATGGTGGGCGGTTGTCAGGCCCAGAAGGATCGCGGTCTGATCCAGCAGCGCGCCGGTCACGTCGACGTGGTGTTCGGTACGCATAACGTGCACCGCGCCGCCGAGTTGCTTCGCGAATCCTATGCGCGCGGACCATTGATGGAGATCTTGGAAGAGGCCGAATCCTTTCCGAGCGCGCTGCCGGTTCGACGCGAAGAGCAGTGGTCGGCATGGGTCACGATTCAGATTGGATGCGACAACTCGTGTGCCTTCTGCATCGTTCCTTCCGTGCGAGGGGTCGAGTCGAGCCGCACGTTCGACGAGTTGCTGACGGAGGTGCGGATGCTTGCCGCCGCCGGAACCGTCGAGGTCACCCTGCTGGGGCAGAACGTGAACAGTTACGGTCGGGACCTCACCACTGACTGGCGCGATCGTCACCGCTCGCCGGGCGCCGTCGAGGCCTGCGGTTCGGCCTGGGCCACCGATGACGGAGGGCCCCGCGCCCGCGCCTTGTTCTCCGACCTTCTGCGCGCCGTCGGCGCGGTGGAGGGCATCCGTCGGGTGCGGTACACCTCGCCCCATCCCAAGGACATTCGGACCGACACGATGGCGGCGATGGCCGAGGTCCCAACCGTTATGCCGCATTTGCACTTCCCGCTGCAGTCAGGAAGCGACGTGATCCTCCGCGAAATGCGGCGCGGATACACCGCCGAGCGTTACCTGGAGAAGCTCACCGAAGCCCGAAAAAGCGTTGAGGATCTGTGCGTCACCAGCGACATCATCGTGGGTTTCCCGGGCGAGACCGAAGCCGACTTTGAAGCGACGTTGGAAGTGGCGGCGGCGGCCGAGTTCGACAGCTGCTATCCGTTCCAGTTCTCGCCGCGCACCGGTACCCGAGCGGCTGAGTTGGTCGACTCGTTCATCGCTGCTCCCGTGATGTCGGAGCGCTTCGCCCGACTCAATCACGTGCTGGAGCGCAGCGCGACCCGCAAACACGCAGCTCGGGTCGGACGCATCGAGGAAGTACTCGTGGAGGGTCCGTCGAAGAAAGACGCGTCGAAGACAAGCGCGCGTACCAAACAGGGCAAGCTCGTGCACTTCGAATACTGCGACGCCAGCGGCGAGGCTCGGGCCCTGCCGGCGGGAACGTTCGCCGATGTTGAGATCACCTCGGCGGCCGCCCACTTTCTTCGGGGCGAATTGCGGGAGATCACCGCCCGGCCGAGGCACCGGACCAAAATCGCCGTCACTGCGCTTTAACCGTCCTCCCGAAAGCGAATTCATGTCTGTTGCCGAAGCAAATAGTGGGCAGGCCGAGTACTGGTCAACGGGGATAGGGGGCCAAGGTTGGGTGGCCTTTCAGGAGGGGATGGATCGCCAGCTCGCCCCGTTCGGCGATGCGGTCATCTCCGCTGCCACCGTGCTCCCGGGCGAGTCGATACTTGACGTCGGTTGTGGGTGTGGGGCGACCACCCTGAGCCTCGCGGCGCTGACCGGCACCACTGGTCGCGTGCTTGGCGTCGACATCAGCGAGTCGATGACGGAGGTTGCCCGCACCCGGCTCGCCACCGCTGGACACCTGCACGCCTCGGCGACGGTGGCCGATGCGCAAGTGGTCGACCTGAGCTCGCTCGGTGGTCCGTTCGACGTGGTCGTTTCGCGATTCGGGGTGATGTTTTTTGCCGACCCCGTGGTGGCGTTTGCCAACCTTCGAGCCCATACCCGCACGGGTGGCCGCCTCGCCTTTGTCTGTTGGCAGGGCCCCAAGCTCAACCGCTTGTTCAGCGACTTCGGCCGAGAGTTCGCCAAGCTCTTCCCCGATGCGCCAGCGCCCGATCCGCTGGCCCCCGGGCCGATGGCATTCGCTGATCCGGATCGAGTTCGGTCGCTGCTCACGGACGCCGGATGGACGGCCATCGAAGTCACCGAGTGTGTCCGCCCGATGCAACTCTTCGGTACCGCTAATTTCGAGGAAGCCTTCGAAGCAAGCTTGCTGATCGGCGGGGCGTCGCGCCTCCTCGCCGGAGCCGACGCCGCCACGGTGACGGCGATTCATGACGCAGTGCGCCGAGTACTCACGTCGCAATGGACCCCCGACGGCGCAGTCGTCGATGGTGTCTGCTG
>JANLQX010000083.1:0-2508 GCA_031368095.1 Actinomycetes bacterium
GAAAATCGCCAACCGTGTCCGTCGGGTCACGCAGATCAACCGACAATTGGCGTGGGTCACCCTGGAGTGGCTGGTTCTGGCCACCGCATCATCGTGGTCCGAGCCTCGCCTCGGGATGCCGCGGTGGATCGCCTGGACAGCGAACAATTTCTTCACGGTGAACTTCATCCTGCACGGAGCAATGAGCGCCTACGTGTACCGGATGCCGCGCCCCCGCTCATCGCCACGAGTCATGCAGGTGTACCTCGGTTACTTCATTGCGCTCTTTACCCTCGTGAGCCAATCGGTCGTCGGGACCGAACCCCTTCACTCGATCACGTTCGCCGTGCTCTGGTTGTTCATCGGCGGCCACGTCGCATTGGCGATTCGGTCGAGGTCGCGCCGGGCCGAAGCCCGCCCTACGCCCGCAACCACGACCGCTCCCATCGGACCGCACGCTGGCGTGCGCACGACCCCAATCCGTTCGGCCTCCCTGCCCGGCAGCCGCGCCGGCGTCGTGCCCGACGGTTTGTCCTTACGGTTTTCGCCTTTGGCCCTCGCTGTCATCGGCACGGTCGCCACCGTCATTGGGTTCGTCGTGACGAATCCTGATTTGGACCTTCGCAAGGGGGGCGCCTCGCTGATGCCGGCCGTCTTCGCCGGAATAGTAGGCATACATATTGTGCTGGGGGTGCAATGGTTTCGGTTGCGCAGGCCGAGCGGGCTCCGGTCCGCCCCCATTGCGGTGCTGGTACTCGGTGGACTTATCTACGACAACACTGTCCTCGGCCTAGGCAGCGTGCTCGGCCGCGGCGATCTGCTTCGGATGTTGAGTGTGCCGAGATACTGGATCCACGCCATTGGTACGCCGCTGCTGATTCTGTTGGTTCTTGAGATCGGTGCGCGCTGCGGACTGTCGTGGACCGGGCGTCGGCGCACGGCGTGGACGGTCTTTGCGTTCGTGCTGATCGGGTTTGGGCTCGGACACGACGGGTTTGGTCAGAAGCTCCGCTTCACCACCAAAGGCGGCACGGCCCGCTACGCCAACGAGGCGCTCACCGGCCCGCCCATCAGCGCCATTGCGGTCATCGTCGTGGTGCTTGCGGTGGCCATCATGATTTGGCACCGCGGTTCGTCATCCTTGATGGCCGTAAGCGCGCTTTTGATGTTGCTCGGTGCCGCCGTGGGGGCGTCGATTCCTCTGCTCGGCAATCTCGCCGAGTGCTTCTTCGTCATCTCGCTTCTTGCCGGTATGCAGGCGGCGGCGGGTCGTCGAGCGTCGCGGATCACGATGCGTCGCGAACGCGCGTCAATGCACACGATTCAGATCGGATCGCTGTCTATCCCGTGGACGACGGTGTCGATCGGGCTGCTCGTGGCCACTCTGGGAGCGGTTCATGGCGCGGCGAACGTGCGCGTTGCCCACGGGCCCGTCGGACCGGTGATTGGGTTCGCGGCGGCCGCCATTGTCAGCGGTTGCGTGGCGTACGTGCTGTACACCGCGGTGCTGCCTGGATCGCCAGCGGCGTCGATGGCGGCCGGATCACTGGTTCTCTTCGCTCTTGACGCCTTGCTTTTGCTCCCCGGAAACATCATCGGGCAACAGGCCGGTCTTGAACGCTGGCACCAGCTTCGCCTCGTTCTCGCGCCCCTCGCGGCGGCCCTTCTGATTCCCTTTGTCTGTTCGGTGAAGGCGGCGACCTTCGGGCGGCCGCAAAACTTACGTCGGGACAAGATCGCCGCCGTGGTTGCATTCGGCCTGGGTGTGCTCGTTGCACTTGCTCATTCGACACGCTGGCACACGTCGGGCTTCACCCAACGATTTGCGCCGGCCGGCCTCGGCACCCCCGGACTCGTCGTGATTGGCGTGTTGTCGCTCGTGATGATTCGGACCGGGAGCGAAGTCCTTCGTCGAACGGGGAGTTCGTCCCCGCTCGTGTTGGCCGTGCTGGCGCTGCTGGCCACGTGGGGCGGGCAGTTCAATCCCCTCGTGCTGACGGCTGCGCCAGTCGCACTTGGCGGTGCGCTGACGATGGCCTGGACTTCGGCCACGGAGATCGACCGCCGTGTTCGTAACCAACTGGGATTGCGTCGGGGGGGTCGGTCGGGCCAGGGTCAACGGTCCCGTCTCGCCGGGCGTCGTGGGGCCACGGTCGTCGGTGCCCCGCGATGAAGTGGTTCCGCGTTCTGGCCATTGGTCTGGCGATGACGCTCGCGGGTTCGGGATGTCTCGAAGGTCGGTCGTTTCACGACAGCAACACCGTTCGATTTACCGAGCCCGTCGAGGGCGATTTTGCCGCCGCGCCGTTGCTGGTGAAGTGGACCGGGCATCCGCCGACAACGAAGTCGTGGGCACTGTTCGTTGACCGCGCTCCGATTCGTCCGGGTCAGTCGATTGACGATCTCGACGTCCAAGAACGTCAGAATCTCTACGTCTCCGAAGCGTCGGAGCTGACCCTCGACGTGGTCGCGTCACGCACGATCGCGGTGAAATCTCGTCGTGATCGACACCGACTCATCGTGGTGCCC
>JANLQX010000091.1:0-4228 GCA_031368095.1 Actinomycetes bacterium
CACGAGCGGCATGGGTGGTCCGTCGGCTTCGATCGTTCTCAACGAACTCGCCCAGATCGGGGTTCGTACCGTGATTCGCGTCGGCACGACGGGGTCGTTGCAGGCCCACGTGGCGGTCGGCTCGGTGATCATCAGCAGCGCCGCGTTGCGTCGCCAGGGATCGACGTTGGACATTGCGCCGATCGAGTTCCCGGCGGTGGGCGATCCGTTCGTCACCGTTGCCCTCGCCAATGCGGCGGCGTCGCTCGGCATCCCTCACCACGTCGGGATCACTGCGTCCGTCGACACGTTCTTCGAAGGCCAGGAGCGTTCGGCCATGTCGGCCAACCCACATCTGTTGCGCCGTCTCGTCGGCATGACCGACGAGTATCGCAATCTCGGCATCCTCAACTACGAGATGGAGTCGGCCACCGTGTTCACGTGTGCGTCCGTCTACGGCATGCGCGCCGGATGTGTGTGCGCAGTGATCGCTCAGCGGACAGAAGGCGAGAACGTGGTGATGGAAGCGAAGGACGAAGCGGTGGAACGAACGATTCGTGTCGCGATCAAGGGCGCAGAGTTGCTGACGAGCTGATGACCTCTCTACCAAAATGGTAGAATGGGTCCATGTTGGTAACCATCGATCGAGCTGGTCGTATCGTCATCCCAAAAGAGATTCGAGATCGTTTGTCTCTTGGCCCCAATGCGGAGATCGAACTCACTGCCGATGGCGATGAGATTCGGCTGTCTCCGCGACGGGTTCGGGGTCGCTCAGTGACACTGGGGCTCGACGGGTTACCGCTGATCGAGGCGGTTCCGGGATTCGTGGTTACCGACGCAGACGTCCAAGGGTGGCGCGATGGCGACCAGCGGTAAGCGGTGGGCGGTCGATACGAGCGTGGCGGTCGCGGCGCTCGACGCGTCCCATGCCGCTCATGGGCCTTGCCGCGAGGCGGTGTCTCGGCGTCGACCGACACTGGCTGGGCACGCAGCGTTTGAGACCTATTCGGTTCTCACGCGAATGCCTGGATCACTTGCCCTTGATGGTCCGACGGCCGACTCTGTGATTGCGGCGACCTTTCCGTTGGTCACGTGGCTTGCCGAGGAAGCGGCGATAAAGTTACTTCGCCGCGTTGGCGCGGTCGGGATCGTTGGTGGTGCGGTCTACGACGCCCTCGTCGGTGAAGCTGCTCGGGTCGGCCGCTTTCGACTGCTCACGAGGGACCTCCGAGCTCGCCGAACCTATGACCTCCTCGGCGTGGACTACGAACTCGTTGGCCTGTAGCCCGGCGAAACCAGCGGGGCGTAGGTCTCGTTGGTTGGGTCGAGCCAGCCCATGACCTTGCCGACCTTGGCCATCTGCTTCTGCAGGGCAATTGAATCGACGTAGTCCTCGTGCCGCGGCGAATCGACGAACCGGATACCGCCTCGAAGGTCCGCTTCCTTCGAAGCCTCTGATCGTATGCGCGCTGCCTTTACCGGATCTTGACCGGCATCTCGGATTGCCTGGACGGCGAGCGAGTTCAGGCGGTCGTAGAGGTGATACCCGCCCGAGTTCGTTTCGAACATACCGGGGACGAACACATCGATTCGACCGGGAACGAACACACCGCTTCCGAGGCGTGGCCGGCCATTGGCGGTGGTCGGCAGCGTGCCCGCCGGAAGGAACGGGACCTCATGTCGATAGCCGGTAGCGCAGAGCACGATGTCGAAGTCGGCGGCGGTTCCGTCGACGAAGTGCACGGTGTGGCCGTCGAAGCGGGCCACGTCTTTGCGGATGGTGAGGTCGCCATGGCTGAGGAAGTGGAACACCTGCGTGTTGAGGACCGGATGGGTGGCCATGATCTTGTGGTCGGGCTTCGGAAGTCCGAGACGTTCCTGTTTGCCGGTGACAAATCGGAGGAGTTTGCCGAGAACGGGTTGCGCGATCCGGTTCGGGATATGCGGACCCGAGTCGGCAAAGACGTCGGACGGTTGGCCAAAAATGTGTTTCGGAATGACCCAATAGCCGCGGCGCAAACTCAACGAGGCGTGGTCGGCGAACTTGGCCGCGTCGCACGCAATGTCGAAGCCGGAGTTGCCACCACCGACGATGAGCACGCGCTTGCCGCGCAGTTCGTCGCCGCTCCAGTAGGTCGATGAGTGGCGGAGCTCGCCGGTGAACGTGCCCGAGTACGTCGGCATCACCGGCAGCCACTGGGTCCCGGTGCAGCAGATGATGGCGTCGTAGTCACCGGTGGACGCGTCATCGAAGGTCACTTGCCAACCTTCAGTTTTTCGGACGCTGGCGCTGGTGACACCCGTGTTGAACCGGATGCCGCCCTTCAGATCGAACCTGTCGGCGAAGGCGCGGAGATAGTCGAGGATCTGCACCCGGCCGGGATAGTCGGGGTAGTCGTCGGGCATGGGAAAGCCGAGGAATCCCGACATCGTTTTCGACGATATGAAATGGGCGCTGTCGTAGATCGGCGAGCCCTCGTTGTCCCGGTCCCAGATCCCGCCAACGTCGCAGTGACGCTCAACTTGGTCGTAGGTGACACCAAACGCTCGACACGCCCGTGCGGCCGAGAGCCCGTTAGGTCCAGCACCGACAATCAAAACCCGCTGACTCATGGACCCGACTGTACGGGCTACGTTCGACCGCCATGGCTGTCATGTTCGAAAAGGGTCTCGTCGATGTTGGCAACGGTTGCTATGCGTACCTGCAACCCGACGGCGGTTGGGGATGGAGCAACGCTGGTCTGATCGAGGGCGACGGAGCGTCGCTGCTGGTCGACACGCTGTTCGATCTCCGCTTGACCCAAGAGATGCTCGACGCCATGTCGGTGGTGTCGGTGCGATCGCCGATCGCCACGCTGGTGAACACCCATGCCAACGGTGATCATTGCTACGGCAACCAACTGGTGACCGACGCGACAATCGTCGCCAGCGCGGCCACAGCCCATGAGATGTCCGAGGTACCGGCGTCGATGATGCAATCGTTGAATGGCGCACCGGGCGAGATCGGCGAGTTGTTCCGCGGCTTCTTCGGAGCGTTCGACTTCCGCGGTATCGAGACGACGTTGCCGACGGTTACCTTCTCGGGACGTCACGACCTGGCTGTCGGGGGTCGATTGGTGGAACTGCACGAAGTTGGACCGGCGCACACCGCCGGTGACACGATTGTCCATGTGCCAAGCGCGCATACGGTGTTCACCGGCGACATCCTGTTCTCGCACGGCACGCCGATCGTGTGGGCCGGGCCCCTCTCGAACTGGATCGGCGCATGTGACCGCATCACCGCTCTCGCGCCGACGGTCGTGGTGCCGGGCCACGGCCCGGTGTCGACGCTCGCCGACGTGCGCGACTGTCGCGAGTACCTGTCGATGGTGGACCGCGAGGCACGGGTGCGTCATGACGCCGGGATGACGTCGGAAGAGGCGGCCCGTGACATCGCCCTCGGCGACTTCCGCGAGTGGGGCGAATGGGGCCGCATTGCCGTCAACGTCGACACCGCCTACCGGTCCTTCGATGCGGACTACAGGGGCGTCGACATCTTTGAGATGTTCCGTCGCATGGCCAAGCTGGAAGCAGGGTGACTCAACATCTGCGGCTACGTGTGCACGAACACCTCGTCGAAGAGAGCGAGCTCGTCCGGGTCAGGTCGTACAACAGGCCCTGCAGTCGCTCATGGAACTCGTCATCGGCATGAGACACCCCGACTCTCTCCTGCCAGTGGTCTTTCCTGACCCTGGCAGGCCACAAACAGTGTGAATATCGGCTTCATGGCCACGCTGCGGACGTAGCTCAGTCGACTGTGTGAACTTCGTACCAAATGTTACGAACAAACAACTTGACATGTACGAACGTTTGTTCTACACTAGACCCATGGCAAACGGCGCTGAGCATCAGAGTGAGGCACTCATGCTTCTCGGTGTGCCTCGCGGTTTGGCCGTGGACTGGGACCCCACTAGCGCCAAGGTCGGTCTGCAGCAGCTTCGGCGGTTTCGTGGTGAGATCGCCCCTCTCGAAGCAGTTCTGGTTGGCCCTCGCCCCGAGCCAGTCGCCCGATGACTTCGGCAGGACGATGCGGGTGATCCTGCCGACGCTGGAAGGCGAACAGGTCAACGCGACACTCAGTAACGCCTGCGACGCGGCGTGGCGCGCCGCTCACCCGGAACGGGCCGAAACGCTCGGTGGCCACGGTGACGAACCCCGCGAACAACGCCTCGCTGACGCTCTCGTCGCGGTGATGAACGGCACAGCAACC
>JANLQX010000105.1:0-1880 GCA_031368095.1 Actinomycetes bacterium
CTCGGCGAAGGTGACGATCTGAAAGCTGCCACACGGTCGTTGTTCATGGAACTCTCCACCTGGCCATCGGATCGGTTGGCTCCCGCCGCCGGATTCGATCGACCGGCGGTATGGGCACAGGCCGATGGGCTGCTCGGTGGCCTGCCGCACACCGTCCGGTGCTCACGTGCCGTGCAGTTCAGCACTGCGGCGGCCGCCGTCACAGCACTGCTTGCGCTCAAGCGTGACGACCCGCTCCCGCCTGGGGTCATCCCCGCTGAGTGCCTGTTCGATCCCGTCGACTTCTTTCGACGGGCGGCGGAACTCGAAGGCCACGACGCCGACGGCCGACTGATCAACGTCGATGTCGAGCCGATGCCGGCCTGAGCCGAGAAGGCCGCGACACCGGCCGGACCATGCACGACATTCTGTATGTGCCCACGAACGTCGAGACGATGACCCTGGCGAAGTCGCCCGCAGACGGCGGGGTCTGTGAGGTTGCCTGCAGCATGGGCTGCCGGAAACTCACAGACGGCGGCTTCTGTGAGATTGCGTGCAGGATGGGCTGCCGGAATATCACAGACGGCGGGGTCAGAATGTCCTGCGGACCGCTGCAAGCGAGGCGATGGACAGCGGTGCCCTCATGGCGTACTCCAAGGCCCAACTGGCGGACATCGAATCTTGAATCGGCGCACCGCCAGGCACGTCCGGGCACGGCCCAGGTGCGGTGTCAGCGAATACCGCTTTCGATCGCGAACAGAGCCGCTGCGCCCCAGGTCGAGATACCGATGTTGGTGTAGATGTGTTGCATATGGTGGTCTGCTGTCTTCACCGCAATCACGAGTCGATCGGCGATCTGGCGAGTGGTGAGGCCGAGCGCGACGAGTCGGAGCACCTCGACCTCACGTGCGCTCCATCCAGCCGGAAGGGGTGGCCGCGCCGCGCGGCTGTGACCGGCAGCAGCGAGGACCCGTTCGACCGCCTCCCCATCCAGACGCCCGGCGACGCTCATCGCCCGCAGTTCGCGCGCTGCCTCCTGGGCGGCCAGGGCCCTACGATGCGGACGATCCGACGTCATAGCTTGATAGCAATCAGCAGCGGCGACGACCCGCTGAATTGCGTCGAGTTGCGCGCCCGAGACGCGATCGTCGTAGCCGGACCCGTCGAGACGTTCGTGGACCGAGCCCGCCGACCGGGCCAGCGTTGCGGTGTAGGGCACGCGTCGCAAGAGTTGGTTGGTCACCAGCGAGTGGGACTCTGCGCGGTCGCGCTCATCGCGGGTGAGCGGTCCGGGCTTGTCCCAAATGGTGTTCGGTACGGAAATTCGGCCGAGGTCGTGGACGAGTGCCGCAGCCTCTGGTTCTGGTCCACCCGCCTCGAACGCCAGGGCGGCCACGGCTCGGAAGTGGCCACTCGTCCACGGCGACTTCAGATCCGCGAAGTCCGCGAGCACGACCAGGGCATCGTTTACATCTGGTTCGGAGAGGGGCGGCGCGAGTGGAGCGCAGGCAAGCGCAGCTTCCCATGGATCGGCCAACTCCTGAAGCGCCCACCCCCCCCTCGGCGTGGTCGAGCACGAGGTCGGTGAGTTCCGGATCGTACGCCTGGCCGCGCCGGGAGGCGATCGTCTCGAGCGCCGAAACGATGCTGTCGAGGCGGGCCAGCACCTCCACTTCCTGGCTCAGTTGAGCGATCCGCATCGGTCGTGGAATCGCCAGGCCACGGGCCCCTTTGGGAAAGCCGCGACCGTTTCAGCGTTCGAAGTTAGCCGTCAGCGCAGCGCGCACCTGCTCGTCGAGCCCAAGCCGAAGGGCGAAGGCATCGGCGACCACGTACGCGGTCCGGAGGTTCATCTCGGCGGCCTTCCTACCGACGGCCAGGACTGGAAGGACCGAGCGAAG
>JANLQX010000169.1:0-5577 GCA_031368095.1 Actinomycetes bacterium
CAGTTCAAAGATGGCGACGGCCGAGTCATCTATGTCGGCAAGGCCAAGTCGCTCCGCAGCCGGCTGAACTCGTACTTCGGCAACCCGTCGCTGATGCATCCGAAGACGGCGCAAATGGTCGGGATGGCCGAAACGGTCGAGTGGATCACCGTCGAGACCGAGGTCCAGGCCTTGATGCTCGAGTTCTCGCTCATCAAACAGTTCCGTCCGCGGTTCAACATTCGCCTGCGCGACGACAAGAGCTATCCGTATCTCGCCGTAACTATGGCCGACGAGTGGCCCCGGGCCATGGTTCGTCGAGGGACCAAGGACAAGGGCACCAAGTATTTCGGACCGTATGGCAATGCCTACGCCATCCGCGAAACGCTCGACCTACTGCTTCGCAGTTTTCCCATTCGTACGTGTAGTGACAATAAGCTCGCTTATCACACCAAGTTGGAGCGGCCTTGCTTGCTGTTCCATATCGAGAAATGCTCCGGCCCGTGTGTGAACGAGATCGCCAAGCCGGCCTACGACACGTTGGTGACGGATCTCGTCGACTTCCTCGACGGCGAGACCGGCCCGATGATGAAGCGCCTCGAAGGCGACATGCTGGCCGCTTCCGATGCGCTGGAGTTCGAGCGGGCGGCTCGGCTTCGCGACCGGTTGTCGAGCGTGCGACGGGCCATCGAGAAGCAGCAACTGGTGGCCGAATCCACCGATGATCTCGACGTGATCGGCATGGTCGAAGACGAGCTCGAAGCGGCGGTGCAGCTGTTCTTCGTTCGTCGTGGACGAGTCGTTGGGCGCAAGGGCTTCATCGTGGACAAGGTCGAGGAACTCACCCGCGGCGCGCTGATGGGACAGATCCTCGAAGAGCTGTACTACGACGCGCCTCCCGTTGGCTATCCGAAGGAAGTGTTGGTCCCGTCGCTTCCCGACGATGTCGACATCTATGAGGAGTTCCTCGCCCATCGACGCAACGAGGAACGCACGGCCGGACCGGGCCGCATGGCGACCCGGGTGGCGATCCGAGTGCCGGAGCGGGGCGAGAAGAAGGCGCTCATGGAGACCGTCACGGCCAATGCCAAAGATGAATTCACCCGCAATCGGATGCGTCGAAGTGCCGATCACAACGCGCGCGCTCGGGCCCTCAATGAGCTGCAGGACCGACTCGGTCTGCCGGAGTCACCGCTGCGGATCGAGTGCTACGACAACAGCCATATCCAGGGTTCGGACTACGTCTCGTCGATGGTGGTGTTCGAAGACGCGTTGCCGAACAGGCGGGAGTACCGACGCTTCAAGGTCCGTCGGGCCGAAGACGGATCGTCGCTCGGCAACGACGACTTCGCCGCCATGGAAGAGGTCCTAACTCGTCGGCTCACGGCGTACCTGAAGGACCGGGAATCACCGATCGAGTCTCGAGGCAAGTTCCGCTATCCGCCGAACCTGTTGGTCATCGACGGCGGCAAGGGTCAGCTCTCGTCCGTCATGAAAGTCCTTGTGGAACTTGGCCTCGACGAGGAAATCAGCGTGTGCTCTCTGGCCAAGCAGTTCGAGGAGGTCTATATGCCCGGGCGGGAGGATCCGATCCGCATTCCCCGTCAGTCGGAGGCGCTGTACTTACTCCAGCGCCTTCGAGACGAAGCCCACCGGTTCGCCATCACCTATCACCGCGAGCTGCGGGGCAAGCGCATGACGGTCAGCGTGCTCGACGACATCGCCGGCCTCGGTGACACCCGCAAGAAGCGGCTCACCAAGGAGCTGGGTGGTGTCGGGGCCGTCAAGAAAGCCAGCCTCGACGACCTGCGGGCGCTGACCTGGCTGCCCGACGCGGTCGCCAGCGCCGTCTTTGAGAAGACGCACCCGGCGACATAGGCCGGTCGGCCAGACTGTTCCGGTGCGTTCGGAACGGGAAGAGCTGTGGGAGATCAACGCCAAATGGTGGATCGACGGGTTCACCGACGGGGCCGACGTTGAGTACGTCGAGCAGATCGTCCCGATGGCGGCGGAACGTCTGGCCGGGGCACGGCGGGTCCTCGATGTCGGCACCGGCGACGGGCAACTGGCCCGAGTCGCGCACCAGCTCGGCGCCAACGTGGTCGGGGTCGATCCGACCATGGCGCAGATCAGCGTGGCCGGCCAGAAGGCGGGTGGACCGGGGTACGTCCGCGCCGAGGCAGCTGCTCTCCCCTTTCCCGATGCGTCGTTCGACGTGGTCCTCGCCTGCCTGGTGTTCGAGCACATCAGCGCCGTCGACGCGGCGATTGCCGAAGTGGGTCGTGTTCTCGAACCCGGTGGGAGGTTCGTGTTCTTCTTGAATCATCCGCTGTTACAGACGCCGGGCAGTGGGTGGATCGACGATCACATCCTCGACGAGCAGTACTGGCGGATCGGTCCGTACCTCATCGAGGCCGACGAGATCGAAGAGGTCGAAAAGAACGTGTTCATACCGTTTGTCCATCGGCCGATGTCTCGATATGTGAACGCCATGGCCGCCGCCGGGATGCACCTGATCGAAATGCAGGAGCCGGCGCCGCCTCAGGGGTTTCTCGACAAGGCGGGCGAGTACGGCGAGGCCGGCACCATCCCGCGCCTGTTGCTCCTCCACGCCCGCAAGGCGGACTGAGCGGTGCCGGAGTTTGTGTTCGTCACCGGGATGTCGGGGGCGGGCCGTTCGACCGCAGCCGACGTGTTCGAGGACTTGGGCTGGTTCGTCATCGACAACCTGCCGCTGGCGCTGGTCGGCAAGGTGTCGGAGTTGGTCGAGGCGCCCGGAGCCACGATCGATCGCGTGGCGTTCATCCTGAGTCGCAACGCGGCCGACGAACTCGCCGTGGGTGGGGCGTTCGACGAGGCCGTCGAGTCGCTCCGTCGAACGGGTGGACGCGTCCGGATCGTGGTGTTGGAGGCGTCCGACGATGTGCTCGTCCGTCGCTACGAAGGTACTCGTCGGCGTCATCCATCGGCGGAGAACGACCGGATCATGGACGGCATTGCCCGGGAACGCAAGGTCCTCGATCTGTTGAAGGCCCAGGCTGACCTGATCATCGACACGACCACGCTGAACGTCCACGAACTCAAGACCCGCATCGTGTCGGCCTTCACCGAAGACGCGTCGACGATGGTCGTCACGGTGGTCTCGTTCGGGTTCAAGCACGGGCTACCGACCGACGTCGATCTCGTTTTCGACCTCCGCTTCCTACCCAATCCGCATTGGGTTGACGAGCTGCGACCGTTCACCGGTCTCGACGAACCCGTGCGTGACTACGTGTTAGGCAACCCCATGACGCAGGCGTTTCTCGATCAGCTCCGGTCGATGATGACGCTGCTCCTGCCGGCGTATGCCAAGGAGGGCAAGAGTTACCTGTCGATCGGGATCGGCTGCACCGGTGGCCAACACCGGTCGGTGGCGGTGAGTCACGAGCTCGGTCTGTTCATCAGCGCTGCGGGCTATTCCGTCAATGTCCGCCACCGAGACTTGGACAAGCGATGACGGGTCCGTCGGTCGTTGCGCTCGGAGGTGGCTACGGACTGTCGGCCAGCCTGCGGGCGGCGCGTCGCTACGCCGGCGAGGTGACCGGCGTCGTGTCGGTGGCCGACGATGGTGGGTCGAGCGGACGCCTGCGTCGAGCCTTCGGTATCCCGGCCCCGGGCGATCTTCGTCGGTGCTTGGTCGCGGTGGCGGCCGAGGGCAACGTCTGGGCCGAGGCGTTCGAACATCGCTTCGACGGCTCCGATCTCGACGGTCATCCGGTCGGCAACATCATCCTCGCCGGCCTGACCGACACACTCGGAAGTTTCGGCGCGGCGATCGACGAATGCCTGCGGCTGCTCGGCAGCGTCGGGCGAGTGGTGCCGGCCACCGTCGAGCCGGTCACATTGAAGGCGGTGTTCCGCGACCCGCTTTCGCCCGGCGGACACAACTTCGTGGAGGGCGAGGTCGAGGTGGGGAGGACGTCAAACCTCATGTCGATCGCCGTCGTCCCCGCCGATCCGACCTCGCCCCCCGAGGCGTTGGCGGCAATTGCTCGGGCTGACCAATTGGTTTTGGGCCCGGGGTCGCTGTTCACCAGCGTGCTGGCGGTGTTGGCCGTACCCGCCATCAACGAGGCCGTCGCCGCGGCGCGCGGACGCAAGGTCTACGTCGCCAACCTGGGCGAGCAACATCCAGAGACCACGGGCTTTGATGTGGCCGATCACCTGGCGGCCCTGCGCGCCCACGGGGTCGAGGTCGACGTGGTTCTTACTGATCCCGACGGGTTAGCGCCCGGCGATTTGTCGGTGTTCGGAGCCACGGTCGTTCGTCGACCGTTGGCCGAGCCGTCGATACGCCTCCATGACCCGGTCCGGCTCGCCGAGGCGCTGGCCCAACTGATCTGATGTCGACGGCGGCCCACCCATCGTTTGTGGAGATAGGTGTTCGGAATGCGCGCGAAGCCACTCCGAACGGTGCCAGCATGGAAGGCCCCCGATCGAGGGATCGGGCCTAGATCCGGCCACCGTCAGCAGCCGGACATCACGAGGAGCTCTCATCACACCATGACCGTGCGCGTCGGCATCAATGGATTCGGTCGTATCGGCCGTAACTTTCTCCGGGCGGTGATCGAGCAGCAGGTGAAGACGGGTCGGAAGGACATTGATTTCGTCGCCGTGAACGACCTGACCACGGTCGAGACCCTGGCTCACCTCCTCAAGTACGACTCGGTGATGGGCCAGCTGCCCAACACCGTGAAGGTCTCGAAGAACGGCATCACCGTCGATGGCGACGAGTTCCTCGTGCTGGCCCAGCGGGACCCAAAGGCGCTGCCGTGGGGCGAGCTCGGCGTCGACATCGTCGTCGAGTCGACCGGCATCTTCACCGACCGCGACAAGGCCGCCATGCATGTCGAAGCCGGTGCCAAGCGAGTGATCGTAAGCGCGCCTAGTGCTGGCGCCGACGCCACGTTCGTGATCGGTGTCAATGAGGACTCCTACGACCCGAAGACCCACATCGTCGTGTCCAACGCTTCGTGCACCACGAACTGTTTCGTGCCGATGATCAAGGTTCTCGACGACGCCTTTGGCGTGGAGAAGGGCCTCATGACCACAGTTCACGCCTACACCGGCGACCAGTCGCTCGTCGATACCCCGCACAAGGACCTTCGCCGTGCCCGTGCCGCGGCCATCAATATCATTCCGTCGTCGACCGGTGCCGCTCGGGCCACCAGCCTCGTACTGCCGGCCATGAAGGGCCGCCTCGACGGACAGTCGTTACGGGTGCCAGTGCCCACGGGATCGATCACCGACTTCACCGGCCTGCTCAAGAAAGACGTGACCGTCGAGCAGGTCAACGCGGCGTTCAAGGCGGCCGGCGCCAAGGGTCGCCTCAAGGGCATCCTCCACTACACGACCGACGAGATCGTCTCGTCCGACGTTGTCGGTACCCCGTACAGCTGCACCTTCGATGCGCAACTCACCCAGGTTCTCGGCAACATGGTCAAGGTCTTCGGCTGGTACGACAACGAATGGGGCTACTCCAACCGTCTCGTCGACCTCGTCCGTCTCATGGGCAAGAAGAAGCGCTAACCGTGAAGTTTGGCGTTCCGGAGTTAGAAG
>JANLQX010000170.1:0-9955 GCA_031368095.1 Actinomycetes bacterium
TACGAATCGTGTTTCGGGACCGCCCCGGATCACTTGCTGCGCTCACTGCGGTGGTGGCTCGACTCGGACTGAACGTCCTCGACGTGGAGCATCACCGAACCGGCGTGCAGATCGGCGTTGATCAGGTGGAGGTTCTTATGGTCGTGGAAACCCGCAACCCCGAACATCGCAACAACGTCATCGACACGCTCCGAGCGGAAGGCTTTGAAGCGACGCTCTTATAAGACGATAAGGAAGGCGGCGATTTGTTCGCCGATCACCACCGCGGGAATGTTGGTGTTGGCCCGCGGGATCTGGGGCATGAGCGAAACGTCGGCCACGGTCACGCGAGACAGTCCACGCACGCGTCCGTGCTCGTTGCATACGGCGTCGTCGGTCGTGCCCATCGCGCAGGTACCGACCGGGTGGTAGTAGTGCATCACTTCGCGTCGGATGGCATCGTCAGTACGCGTATCAGTCACGGATTCGCCTAACACGGCCGCCAGGGCCGGGTGGTTCAGGAGTTGCTCGGCCATCACCAAGCCGTCACGGAGAACGGCAAGATCGTGGCGGTCGGGATCACTCAGATAGGCGTGGTCGATGCGTGGGGCGGCCGAATGATCGTCGGACACGATGTCGACCCGACCGCGGCTTCGGGGCGTCACGCAGGCAACCTCGACGAGTGCGTTCCCTCCGGTCAGCGACGTCTGCGTCGATGCGCAGACGGGGAACAGGTGGAGATCGAAGATCCCATCGACGGCCTGCGATGAGCAGGCCTTTCCAAGGGTTTGCTCCTCCGGGAGCGCGCCTCGGTCGGCGGCATCGACCAGCCACGAAGCAAGTTCCGGGCCAATGACGCGGTCGGCGTGCACCATCGGATGGTCGTGAAGGTTGGCGCCAACGCCGCGCAACTCGTGACGACACGAGACGCCGGCCGCCGCCAGTCGTTCGGGATCACCGATCCCGGATCGCTGAAGGATCGCCGGCGTTCCGTAGACACCCGCCGAGAGCACCACATGGTTGGCCTCGACCAGATACGGCTGCCCGTAGCGCCAGCCGATCACGGTGACGCCGTCGTGATGTTCGACGACGCGATCCACCATCGTCATCTCCACGATCGTCAGATTCGGGTTGGCCCGAACGGGATCGAGGTAGGCGAACGCGGTGTTCCACCTCGTGCCGTCGACGATGTTCACCGTCTCCAGTCCGAACGACTGGTTGGCGTCGAGGTCGCACAGGTCGGACGCAATCTTCCACCCCGTTCCGGCCGCCGCCTCAAGGCAACGGGCGTGGAACGGACCGGCCTCATCGTCTGTATACGTACGGACGCGCATGCGGTCGAGGGCGGTCGCGAACACCGGTCGCAGCAGTTCGGTTCGCCACGCCGGGAGACCCCACGCGTCGTAGTCCGTGGCGTGACCGACGGCCGCAATGGCTCCGTTGTGGGCCGAACATCCGCCGATCACTTTGGCCCGCTCAAAGGTCCACGGCGCTCGGCCGCCGACGGGACCGGAGCCGTATCCCCAGTCGTGGGAAAGCGCAATCATGTGGGCGTTGAGCAGATCGGTAGGCCATGCGCTGCTCCCGAACGGCCCGTAGTCCGGACCCGCTTCGAGCAGCACGACCGTCACTCCTGACTCGGCCAAGCGGGCCGCGACCACAGCCCCACTGGAACCGCCCCCAACGACGACGACATCGGCTCGCTCCGGCATGGGTCCACCCTCGCACGCCAGCGTGGACCCATGCCCGACATTTGACGTCGTTAGGCGGCTGGTTCTTCAGCCTCCGGTTCGGCGAACGACACCGAGATCTCCATGGTTTCGACGCCACGGACGATGGTGAGAATCACCGTCTCGGCCGGCGTGGCAAGCGCCGCAGCGAGCTGGTCGAGGGTCTCGGTGGGTGCACCGTCGGCCGCAGTGATGACGTCGCCTTGCCGGAGCCCGGCCCGGGAGGCCGGCGAGTCGTCGGCTACGCCACGGACGAGCAGACCAACGGCTTCGGACAGACCCGCGGCCCTGCGGATTTGGGCGGTGGCCGACGCCGGAGCGAGGGCCACGCCGAGCTGGCGGCGGTGGAACGACGTGCCGGCGATCAGGGCTTCGATCCGCGCTCGAACGGCACCGGTCACATCGATGGCCTGGTATCCGGCGTCGGACCGATTGGTGTTGATCCCGACGAGCCGTCCGTCGATATCGACCAGCGGTCCGCCGGATGCGCCTCGGGCGAGCGATCCGGTGTGCTCCAGGGCATTGCCGATGGACCGACCACGCGGGCCGGGGAACGACCGTCCAACGGCCGCCACGTGGGCCACGGCGACGCTCCCGTTGCCGTGGGCGGCAATGACGAACGAGCCCGGTGCCGGCGCGGCGTTGGCCATCTTCAACGGGGTCACGTCGCCGGTGTCCACCGAGATGGCGATCAGGTCACCGTCGGAGTCGGTGCCCCGAACTTCGCCCTGGACGGTCCGGCCGTCGGCAAAGCGCAGTTGGGTGGTCGAGGCCCGCAGGGTGTGGGCGTTGGTGAGGACAACACCCTCGGCGATGACGAATCCCGAGCCGCGTCCGTCGCGTCCGATGGCGACGGTGGCCGCCGATGCGGTGGCGGCGGCGGCGGCGAGAGCGGTGTTTATTTCCGTGAGGGGAGATTTGGGGGAGGAAGGCATGGAGAGATCCTGTCACTAGTAACTTGCAAATGACAAGTTACATCGGAAAGGGAAATCTGCGACACTGGATACGTGCCCGACTCTGCCGACACCAGCCTCGCCCTTGCCCTCGATCAGATCGGTGACCGCTGGTCCCTCCTCGTTGTCGGGGCCCTACTGACGGGTTCGAGGCGATACACCGAACTGGCCTCGCAAGTAGTCGGGATCGCCCCGAACGTTCTCGCTGCCCGTCTCCGTCACCTGGAGCGCGAACGTCTGCTGGTGGCCACGCCATACCAGGAGCGCCCCCGGCGGCTGGCCTACGAACTCACGACTGCAGGACGAGAACTTGCGGCGGTCCTCGGAGCGCTCTCCGCCTGGGGAGCGCGTCAGCACGGTCTCCCGGAACGACGGACCCACGATGTGTGCGGCACGGCGCTCACGTGGCGGCCGTGGTGCCCGACGTGCGCCGCGATAGTGGACGGTGCTATCGACTCAACGTCCTCGACCGACGTCTGGGTCTAGGTGGATGCCTAGGCCGTGGGGCGACGGCGGCGGCGGGCGATGAGGACGAGCCCGCACCCGGCGAGCCCAAGGGTGAGCGCAAGGCGAACAGGGCCGGCGACGTCGGAACCGGTGAACGCCACTCCGCTCACGGCGGGAGCGACGATCGTGTTGCCCTTCACTTCCGTGGCGATCGTGGTCGGGATCGTGGTTGGCGCAGCGGTGGTGATTTGCGAACCAAGCACACTCGCCGGGGGCGCAACGACGGGAGCGGCCGATTGGATCGACGGCACCACACTGGGCTGCACAATCGGCGGTACGACAGATTCAGCGTTGAGAACCTGGGCCTCGACCGCCCGAGGAAGCAAAGGTGCGGCGAGGGAGAAGGCGGCCACTGCGAGTAGAGCAATCCGCCGCATGGTGGTCACGTTGTTGCCGTCGGTATGCATACCACTCAGAGTAACCGCTTCGAATAGCGCCGTACACCCTCAATGTTGTCGTCGACGATCAACTCCCGTCCGGATGACGCGCCCACGGATACCCGGTAGCGGTCCGGCATCGTCCCAGACGTCTGGGCCCGAATGGCGAGCCGGTAATCGTTCCCCGGCGGCAGGTATCCAGCGAGGGAAAAGCTGACGTGACCCGTGGCTCCCGCCTTGGTGCGAACGAAGGCGGTCGTGGCGTTTCGACCGTGCACGGTCCACCGCCACACCGGCGCAGCAGAGCCATCGACGGTCGCCGCGGTGACCGGATAGGCGGTGTAGACGGTGACGAAGAGCTGGGTCTCGCCGAAGGCAGTTTCCCCCGTGAGCGGTTTGCTTCCGTAGACGTACGGCGGCAGACCGGTTTCGGTGGCGTCGTTTTGC
Source organism: Actinomycetes bacterium (assembly GCA_031368095.1). GTDB lineage: Bacteria > Actinomycetota > Acidimicrobiia > Acidimicrobiales > JANYDT01 > JANLQX01. The sequence continues at coordinate 3,994 of JANLQX010000170.1, forward strand.
ACCGTTACATCGACCGTGCCTCGCACTCGCCCAATGGACGGATCGATGTCGGCCCGGTATTCGACGGACCGACGAACGAACGCATCGAGCTTGGACGCAGATGCGTTTTGGAAGGTGACCGCCAACGTGTCGCCCGAGAACGGCGGGAGAGCGTTGTCGGCTCCGATTCGCGCCAACAGGGCTTGCTCGGCCGGTTGCTTCGACCACATGGACAGGTGGTTCGCCCTCGCCGCGGGACTCAGATTTTTGGCGATGTCCGGTGGCGAGGGCAGTGCGGCTGCCGGTCCCAAGAGTGCTTCCGTCGTGGCTCTTGCAACGTCGGCGAGGGCGTCGGCTCGGGGGGAGTTGGTGGTGAAATCGCGGTATTGGGTACGTAGGAGGTACTCCGTCGCCGAGGATGAGTCGAGCGTGCGGCCGAGGCTGGGCACCGTGACCGGGCCGGTCAAGGCCAGGAGGGCACTGAGCCCCGCCGGATCGACGGCGATCACGCCGTCAATGGGCGACCCGCCCACCTGCGGATAAATCTCGGCAACGAGTGCTCCGACGTCGCGGAGGTCGGGGGACTGGGTGATCTGGAGCCAGTAGTCGGTCGCCATTTCATTCGTCGGCGGAATTCGACCCCCGAACCGGGCCCAGGTGGCGGCCCACCCGGGCGGTCCTTTCACCACTATTCCTGACGGAACCTTCTTCGGAAACAGATCAACACTTCGACCGAAACGGCTGACGGCGAGCTGCCCTCGGTCGGCGGTGAGCTCGGCGAAGTTTCCGGCGAAGCCGCCGAGGCCTCGTGCCTGGGAAGGTGTGGTGAAGAGAACGAGGTAGCGACGTTTCGCGTTCGCCCCGAGCATCGTGGCCCCGGAGCGAACGGCGAGGCGGGCGGTTTCGGCGTCGCTGGCCGCTTTTTCCGCCCGGGTGGCTAGCGGTCGCAGACGATTGCGAAGCGGAGCGGCGATCCAGCGGTCCCCGGTTGCATCGTTCAGCACCTTTCGCAGTCGATTGATGGCCGATGCGCTGGCGTCGAGTGATGGGGTGATGCGCCGAAGCTCGGCCAAGTCGACTCTCCCGGCCACCGGCTTCAAACGCTCCAACTCGACAGTGCCCAACGTTTCACCAACGTCACCGCTGAGTTGCACCCCGGCCCCGGTCAGGCCGAGCAGCGCAGCGCGGTGGCGGCCGACGACCGGGACTATGGCTGCGGGGACGCAGTACCAGGTCCTCAGCTGATCGTCGGCCCGGCGAAAGGCCATCGTGGCCCCGATCAGGGTGGATTTGGCCGCCTGGAAGTCACCATTGCGAACTTCGTCGAGCGCCAGTTGCGACAGGTCCCGCGCCTGCGTCAGGTCGACGCGTGAACCGAGGCCGGCCACGGCCAGCAGGGCACTGGCGCCGAGCCCGCCAAACACGGCCACGACCGTCACCAAAACAACCCGCCCCGGTCGGAAGCGGCGGGCGAAACCGACCAGCGACAGCACGGCAAAAACCAACCCGGCCACGAGTGACGGGCCGCCGTGAAACCCTGGCGATCCCAACCGAGTGAACACCACGACCAGGGCAACACCGGCCACACCGCGTAGCAACGTCGCTCGATCTTCCTCGCTGTCGCCTCGTTCGACTCCGGCCGCGAGCGCAGCAAGACCGCCGCCGACAGCGACCGCGGCAACCGTCCACGTTGGAGCGATGGCGGCTCCTGCCGTCGCCGCGCTGAGTAGGAGCCACCACGGGCACCACAAAGCCCCAGCGCTGACGACAGCCCCGAGGAGCGCCGATTCCACGACGTCGATCACCGGCGAGCCGGTGGGAGCCATGCCACGGGTCATTGCGCCAATTGCGCCAGCCAGCCCGACGGCAGCACCGGCGATGACGAACGCCCCGCCTTCACGTCGCGGACCCATGAACCGGCATGGTACCCGGCCGCCACCCGATCTTCGTGGTGTCCGGGGGAGAGGGGCCGACCGGCGCGTCCCGGCAGCCGACTACGGTGCCGAGGGATGGGTACCGGCCGCGCAACGGGGCTTCGCGTCGGTTGGCAGACATGGCGTACCCGAGCTCGTCGGTTTGCCGATCTTCCCAGAGGAAGCCGTCTCGCCTTCGTTGCGGCGCTCCCGCTGAATCCGATCTTCGAGCGGACCCTGCACCGAAAGGGCACGATCCCGGCCCGGGAGTTGGCCCGCCGGCTTGGCGGCCATAGTGAGATTCGCCCGTCGGCTTCCTACGACGTGCACCGGGCCCGGCGCATCGGCGACGGGGTGATGCTCGCGACCCGGGTCGGTCCGGCCGACGTCGTCTGCCTCCCTCGCTCGCTGACGCTATGGACGCTGCTGCGTCGCCGTGGCGTTGATGCGCAGTTGCTCGTCGGGGTGGACCCGACGAAACCGGACCTGGCCGCCCACGCCTGGGTTCGGGTGTGCGGCACCGATATCAACGAAAGCCCGGAGCACCTTGCGTTGCTCCATCCGTTCGACCCGCCGCTGCTGGGCTGAGGTGGTTGGCTGTGATGGTTGTCGCGGCCCGAGCCCAACGAGTCGAGGCCGCGTCGGGTGCGGTATTCGTCGCCGCCATCGCCATGACTCCGTGGCTGCGAACCCCGGTGACCGGCACGCGGGTCCAACTGATCACGCTGGTGCTTCTGATCGGATTGACGCTGTGGGCCTGGGCCTGTTGGACGGCGCGCCGTCGCCCGATGATTTCGCTTCGTCTCGCCGCTTCGGTTGGCCTGGCCTTGACGTGGGGTTGGTTTCTCGCCGCCAACGCGCGGACGGTCTATGACCCGACGACCGGCACCGTCAGGGCCGTTAGCCGACGGCTTCCGGGGTGGCCCGGAGCGATCGACCGCCATGCCAGCGTTCGCGTTCTCGGGCCGATCACGGTGCTTGCCATCGCCGCGTTCGCCGTGCGCGATCTCGCCGACCGACCGGTGTTTCGTCGGGCTCTCGTGTGGGCGTTGGCCATCGACGGAGCTGCCCTCGGGATCCTCGGCACGCTCGATCGCTTCGGGATCGGTCCGACTTTCCCTCGGGTAACGAACGAAGGTTCACACTTCGGGCCCTTCGCCTACCACGGCAACGCCGCGGCCTTTGTGAATCTCTGTCTACCGGCGGCGTTCGTGCTGGTCGTGATCTGCGTCGGCGGGCAACGACGCGTCGCCGTGGCCCTCCTCTGCGGGGCGTCTCTGGGCGCGATCTTCCACGTGTCGAAAATTGGGCTGGTCCTCAGTGCCGTGCTCGTTGCCGTTCTCGGGCGCCAGCTCCTCCCGTCCGTCGCCGATCGCCGCCGACTGCCGCGATCCGTCGCCGCGGTGGCCGTCGGCGCCGTCGGCGTGGTCGCCCTGGCCGCCAACCGACATCGTTGGCAGTCGGCGCTCCATGGCCCCGACAGCGCGTCGGCTCGTGTGGAGGTTTGGCGGGTCGCCTGGGATGTCTGGCTCCGAGCCAAGGGAGGCCTCGGCCCAGGTGGATTCAAGGTGGCGTTTCCAGGCGACGTGGCGTTCGTGCGACCCAGCCTCTTTCGTCATTGGATCGTGACCCCGTGGGCGCCGGGCCGGCCGACCAGCCTGTGGATGTACGTGCATAGCGATCCCTTGCAATTCCTCGTGGAATGGGGCCTACCGGGCGTTGTGCTTATGGGCGGCGGGGTCTGGTTCGCGGTGCAACTGCTCCGACGATCCTCCCAACTTGGTTCGCCGCTCGCCGCCGCCGGGCGCGCCGCCCTCATCGTCGTCGCGATCCACTCGCTGGTGGACTTCCCGTTGCAGGTTCCCAGTATCCAGCTCGCCGTGATCGCCTGGCTCGCGGTCGTGGCCAGCGACACGGCGCCTCGACCCACCAGCGACCTCGGGTAACCTGACTTCCCGGCGCCGGGCCGAGGTTCCCCACTGTTCCCGCCGAGGAAGTCCGCCTGCGCATGGATCAAGAACAGTTGCTCAAGCTGCTCGCGGTCCTTCGTCGCCACGGGTGGATCATCGTCCAGTCTGTGGTCACGATCGCCCTCGCCGCCGGATTCTTCGCCGCCCGGGCGCCAACACCGCCCTATGTCGCCACCGCGTCGTTGGTGTACGACGTCCGCAGCCTGGCGTCGGACCCGAACGCACCTGACCCGACCTTTGGCCTCGCTGACCCCTTCCTTCGTCGTCAGGCGCTCGTTCTCCGCGGCAGCGAGTTTCTTGACCTGGTGACGAAACAGCTTCCGGGCGAAACCCCAGATTCGTTGCGTCGGTCCGTACGAGTAGCTATAGATCGGCAGAACAGCCTCATCGTTCTCCAGTCGTCCGGCCCCAATCCGAGACGCGCAATTTTGCTTGTTCAAGCGATGGCGACAACCTTCGAAGGATCGAAATTCAACGACATCACTCGGAGCCTGCGTGAGCGGGCGAGTGAATTGGGTGATCAAGTTCGGAGCCTGGAAACACGGTTGAACAACATCAACAACCGCCTGCTTGCCGGGAAGGCGAGCGGTGCTGACACGACCCTTCTCGAGGCGCAGCAAACGACGGCGCTAGGCGAATACACGTCGCTCTTTGCTTCTCAACAACGAATGTTGAACCAGATCGCCGTTCAGCGGCGCCCGATGGTCACGCTCGATGCGGGCACGGTGACGCGGGGCGCGAAACCCTCGCCGGTGAGGCGGGGGGTCCTCGGTGCCGTTGTCGGTTTTGTCCTCGGGGCCGGGCTCGTCACCCTGCGGGCACTCCTCGACGGTCGCCTTCGGTCGACGGACCAAGTCGAGGACTTGGCCGGCCTGCCGGTTCTTGGCGAACTGCCCCGACTAGTCCGTCCGACGCCGAGAGGCCGGACGAATCGACGGCGGCGGCGCGCGGTCCAGAGAGCTCTTGTTGTCGTGCATCAGCCGAACGGGTCGGGGGCCGAGGCGTTTCGGAAGTTGCGAACGGCTGTCCTGTTTCAACGGGCCGACAATCGGTTGGCGACGATCGCCATTACGGGTCCTGACAGTGGTGGCGACAAGTCTGCCGTCGCCGCCAATCTGGCTGCGACGTTCGCCGGTTCGGGACTTCGGACCATTCTCGTGTCCGCTGACTTCCGTCGATCGGAGTTGGCCTCGTGGTTCGCCGTCGGCGACCGTCCGGGCTTGCATGAACTCCTCGACGCATGGTCGGAGCACCAACACCACAAACGATTCAGCGAGCCGTTCGACCTTGTCGACGGTGCCACGATGACCGCCACGCCACGGGCATCCTCGCTCCTCGGACTCGATGATGCCGGTGATACCGCGGGCGATTCCGATGGGGACCTGGTCGGCTCGTATCTTCTTCGGTCACCCTCGATCGCCCGCCTTCGACTGCTCCCGGCGTGCCGTCCGCCGGGAGTTACCGCCGAGCGACTGGCATCGCCTGACGCCGCGTCGCTGGTGGCAAAGTTGGCGTCGATGGCCGATCTCGTGGTGTTCGACTGCGCATCCACGTCAACTGCCGACGCCGGTGTGGTAGCGGCGTTGTGTGACGCCACGCTCGTGGTGGTCCCCCGCAACAAGTCCGATGCGACGTCGCTGCTTCGCTCTATCAAGCAGCTGCGACTCGTTGGCACCAACATCATCGGTCTCGTGCTCACGAGGTGCGACGCTGAGCCCGAACCGGCCAGTGCAGTGGTCGCCGCCCAGTCCCGGCACCCGGCGTCGACTTCGATGACTCGCGCGTACCCCGCCAAGCCGGACCCGTCCGAGATGCACGCTGAGCGCACTCCGGCGATGAGCCAAACACCGGGTGACGGCCGGTGAGGAGCGGGCCTGGGCCCACGATGCGGACCGCCAACTGTGGGTGACGGACCGGCCATCGGCCGTCTCTTGGTGGCGTGTGTGAAGAGCGAGGGCGCACCGATCGATGCCGAGGTGGTACGCGGGTCTTGGTCGGTCCTCAAACACGTTATCGCCGCCGCCGATCATCACGGCGTCACGATGGCCGTCCACCACGGTCTGCTCGGCGCCGACCTTCCGGAGTCGCTTCGTTCCGAGC
>JANLQX010000207.1:0-4641 GCA_031368095.1 Actinomycetes bacterium
CGCGTGTCTCGCCTCTCACGACTTATCGATCGCCGTCTCGCCGAAAACTTTTCGAAATTCGATCTGGAAAACTGGATGTACGACGTGCTTGCAACCTTGCGGCGCTCCGGACCGCCGTTCGAACTCGCCGCAGGAGTCCTCGTTCGCCAGACCATGGTGACCACCGGCGCGATTACCAACCGAATCGACAGGCTCGCCGCTCGTGGTCTCGTTGAACGATCAGCAACCGACGACCGTCGCAAAGTCATGGTCCGGTTAACAAGCGCAGGGGTCGAGCTCGTCGACGCCGTCGTCGCATCGCACATTGCAACCGAAGACGAGATCCTTGCAAGCCTTTCCGCCCGTCAGCGCAAAGACATCGCCGCCCACCTCAAGTCGTTGCTGCTCGGACTCAACGACACACCATAGATTTCATGGCTCGGTCCGACTAGTCCTCGATGACGTCGAACCCTTGTTGGCGGAGGCGAGAAATGTTGTCAAGCATCGCCTGCAGTGCTGCGGAGCTGTGGCCCTCCCAGGTCGGTAACTCGTCGACGACGCGCAACGGGTGACGACTTCGGTATGACTGCGTGGGGTTGCCGGGGAACTTTTTATTGGTGACGTTGGGGTCGTCTTCAAAGGGACCGGTGGGCTCCACGACATAGACCCGGCCCTGTTCGTCGCCCCCCGAAAGAGCCGTCGCTAGCTCAGCCGCCCAGACGGCAGGTTCGATCAGCGCGGCGAAATAGACGTGGTTCGACGTGCGACCCTCGTGGTAGTTCGAGAGATGACCTGGAACAAGTTCATCGTCGACCTCGAATACCGTCTTCGTGCCATGGAAGAACGGTCCATCGACGTGATCGAAGCGCTCGAACGACACCGGGACGAAATCGGTGTCCGTCGACTCTGCGATCGATTCAGCGATCGACTTCGTTCCTTTGAGGTACTTCGGGTTGTTCACTTGTGTTCTCATCGTTTGCCCGACCAGCGAACCGCCGCGCACGACGTGCGGACCCGGCTGGCACAGACAGCCAATGAAGTCAGCAACGGCCTCGATATACGAGAAGCAGCTGTGATGATCGAAGCAGTCCTTGATGGCTTCCTCCTACACGGGGCGGCCAGCGGCCGTTTTAGTCGTGCCGCCACCAGAGCACGGTTGGCGTTGAGCATCGACCGGATTGTCCGAACTGGCATTGAGCCCGCACCCAAGCGGACACCGGGCTCGCCGGCAGTCCGGACGACGCGGAACGGGCGAGCGGTTCGATGAGACATCCATCGCTCCTACACGGTGCGGCGGTCAGTTTGCGCCTTGCCCGCGCGCACGACGTCGACCGTATCGTTGAGATTCGATCGACGCCCGAGGTCTATAGCCGCTGGATCGGCGATGATCTGCGCGCAGAGTTTCTTGGCGATGTCGCATCGGACGACCTCACGTTGCTGGTCATCGAGGACGAACACGGACAGGTGATCGGAGGAATTCAGTGGGACGAGGAGTCTGACCCGATGTACCGCCACGCCGGACTGGATCTCTATATTGACCCTGCGTTCCACGGTCGTGGGTTCGGTACCGATGCAGTCGCCACGCTCGTCGCGTACCTTATCGACGTGGTTGGGCATCAACGCCTAGTGATCGACCCGGCAGCGGACAATGCGGCGGCGATCGCCTGTTACTCCAAAGTTGGTTTCAAACCAGTCGGGTTGATGCGACGCTACGAACGAGCTGTCGACGGGAGCTTTCATGACGGGCTGCTGATGGATCTCCTCGCCGATGAGTTCATCAGAGGGGCCGGCTCATGATCCACCAGCGGGGCCCGCTCATGACCGCACCTTCTGACGGTTCGCCCAACGGACCCGAATGAACGACGGCGCTGCGCACACCGAGGTACGCGCCACGATCACTACATGGTTCGCGTCGCTCAACCCGTCACGAATCGACGCTGCGTGCCGAGACGCGGTCGTGGACATATGTACACATACGAACGAACCGACGGTCCAACACTGGATGACGCTGTACCCGTCTGCGGCCATGGTCCGCCTGATGGGCATGAACCCCGCAGCCGCTCGGTCCATGGCCGACGCGGCCAAAGCACTCGCCGCAGCGTTCGGGCCAGGGGCCAGCCAGGAAACCACTGCCGCTGCCGACGAGGCCGTTGCCGCCATCTTTCACGCGCTCGACGAGCCCCGCAGAGCACAGGCCAAATGTAGTCGAGTCGACCAGTGCGCCTCATTCAGTTCGTCCTCAGCGGCTTGGTCCGGCGAGGACGTACCGAAGTCAGGATTGTCGAAGCCGAGCAGAAGAAACCAAGGCATCGGCTTAGGCCAGTTCGGAGGCGACGAGAAGCTCGACGCGGGTCGCGTCTTTCAGTGCGCATCGCCACGACCGATGCGTCAACGATTCTTTCCACGCCAGCGGCGTCGAGGGCGTCAGTGATCGCGGCGCGAGGTCCGTCGCCAAGGTCTGCTCCAACGACTGCCGCCCGGTCGATAAGAACAACACGAACGCCATCTCGCTGGTTCAAGGACACCGCCGAATCGACGACCAACGTCACGTCCACGACACCAAGCAGCGGGGCGAGTTCGACGGCCAGCGTTTCAGGGTTCGCTTCAGATCACGATCTGATTCGTCTTCGAAGTCATGTTTCGTCCCTCGTTCGTCCTTGGTATCGGCAAGAAGTGACGCCAACTCACGGTCAAGTTGCCTGGCCCGTGCAACGGCGGTGGACATCTTGCACCGTCCAATGAGCGACACCTGCTGGACCAGCCCGACCGTCCCGCCCAGCACCAGCTAGGTGGCGTCGATTGATGCGCCGGCGGCGGCGAACTGGGCGTTGTAGAGCTTCGCGTAGGCACCATTGGCGGCGAGCAACGCGGTGTGGTCACCCTGCTCCACGATCGTTCCGCGTTCCATCACCAAGATGATGTCAGCGTCGCGAATTGTCGAAAGGCGGTGAGCGATCACGAAGCTCGTGCGCGACGCCCGAAGCTGGGCCATGGCCCGCTGGATGCGAAGCTCCGTGCGCGTATCAACGGACGAGGTTGCTTCGTCGAGAATGAGGATCGTCGGATCAGCGAGGAAGGCGCGGGCAATGGTGAGCAGTTGCTTTTCTCCGGCCGAGACCGCGGTGCCATCGTCATCGAGTCGGGTGTCGTACCCGTGAGGAAGGTGGCGAACGAAACGATCGACATAGGTGGCCTTGGCGGCGGCGAGGATTTCGTCCTCGCTCGCCTGAGGATTGCCATAGGCGATGTTCTCGCGGATCGTCCCGGAGAACAGCCAGGTGTCCTGCAACACCATGCCGACATGCGACCGGAACGCCCGGCGGGGCATCGTGGCAATGTCATGTCCGTCGATCGTGATGCGCCCACCATCAAGGTCGTAGAAGCGCATCAACAAGTTCACGAGCGTGGTCTTTCCCGCCCCGGTGGGTCCGACGATCGCGATGGTGCGACCCGGCTCCGCCACCAGCGACAGATCGGTAATCAGCGCCTTAGCTGGGTTGTACGCGAAGCTCACGTGTTCGAATGCCACCCGACCTTGCGTCACGGTCGGGACCACTCCACTCGGGTCATCGATGCCGGTGTTCGCGTCGGCCGGTTCCTCGGGCGCGTCAAGGAATTCGAAGACTCGCTCAGCCGACGCCACGCCGGACTGAAACACCGTGAACATCGACGCCATCTGCGTGAGTGGTTGGGTGAACTGTCGGGTGTATTGGATGAACGCTTGTACGCCACCGATCGACATCGATCCGCTGGCGACCATCAGGCCCCCGGCTACAGCGATCACGACGTAGTTGAGGTTGCCCAGCAGCATCATCATCGGCTGGACCGTGCCGGAGATGAATTGGGCTCCGAAACTTGCTCCATGAAGCCGCTCATTGACTTCATCGAAATGCTTCTCGCTCTCGACCTGCTGACCGAACACCTTCATATCCGCATGTCCGGAAAAGGCTTCCTCCACATGTCCGTTGAGCGCTCCAGTGTGACGCCACTGGGCGACGAAGCGGGTCCGGCTCTTACCACCGATGAACTTCAGTCCCCACAGAGACAGCGGCACGGTGATCGCTGCGCACAACGCCAATTTCCAGGAGATCCAGAACATCATCGCCAGGACCCCGACGAGCTGAAGCGCCGACGTGAGCATCTGACTCATCGTCTGCTGGAGGCTCTGGGCAATATTGTCGACGTCGTTCGTGACGCGGCTAAGCAGGTCACCCCTAGCCGTTCGGTCCACGTAGCCCAAGGGCAGACGATGGATCTTGGCCTCGGCTTGGGCGCGGAGCCCGAACATGGTGCGCTGCACAATGCGAGCCAGGAGCCGGCCCTGGGTCGCGGCGAGAATCGCCGAGCAGATGTAGAGCGCGCCGGCGAACCATAAGGTGCGATGGAGGGCGGCAAAGTCGACGCCCGTGCCGGGACGTCCGGTGCCTCGTCCGTAGACGCCCTCCACGAGCACGTCCGTGGCGTGACCGAGGACTCGGGGCCCTGATACGTAGAGCGCCACGCTGACGACGGCGATGACGAGAACAGCAATGAGACCACTGCGATCGGGCGCCATCAGGGCCAAGTCGAATTTAAGCCGGCGCGAATTCCTGCATTTGCTCGCTGTTGCGAGCGCGGGTGGATTCGCACTCGATCATCGCGACGTGGTTGCTGCGAACGGCG
>JANLQX010000208.1:0-9087 GCA_031368095.1 Actinomycetes bacterium
CGAGGTCGGCCTTGAGGTCGTCGATCGACTCCAGACCCACCGACAACCGGATCAAGCCGGGCGTGACACCGGTGGCCACCTGCTCAGCGGCAGTCAGCTGGCTGTGGGTGGTCGCCGCCGGTTGAATGACGAGCGAGCGAAGGTCACCGACGTTGGCGAGGTGACTGAAGAGGCTGAGGGCGTTCACGAACTTCTTCCCCGCGTCGATGCCACCCTTGAGCTCGAAGTTAATGATCGCGCCGGCCCCCTTCGGCAGATATATCTTGGCCTTGTCGTTCCACGGTGAGCTGGCCAGACCGGGATAGCGGACGAGCTCCACATCCGGATGGGCTTCGAGATACGTCGCAATGGCCAAGGCGTTGGCGCAGTGACGATCCATACGCACACTGAGTGTCTCCACTCCCTGAATGAGCAAGAACGAGTTGAACGGCGCGATCGCCGCACCGTAGTCCCGCAGTCCCTGAACGCGCGCCTTGATGATGTACGCAGGCGCGCCGAGGACCTCCCAGTACTTCAGGCCGTGGTAGCTCGGATCGGGTTCGGTCAGCATCGGGAAACGTCCCGACGCGCCCCAGTCGAACTTGCCGCCGTCGACGATGACGCCGCCGATCGACGTGCCGTGCCCACCGATGAACTTGGTCAGCGAGTGCACCACGATGTCGGCGCCGTGCTCCAACGGGCGGCACAGATACGGCGTGGCCAGCGTGCCGTCGACGATCAACGGGACACCCGCCTCGTGGGCCACTCCGGAGACACCGCGGATATCGAGGACGTCTCCCTTCGGATTCCCGATCAGCTCGCCGTAGAGAGCCTTGGTGTTCGGCTTGATCAGTTTGCGCCACGCATCGAGATCGTCCGGATCGTCGACGAAGTCAACCGTGATCCCGAGCTTTGGGAGGTTGTAATGGAAGAGGTTGTAGGTCCCGCCGTAGAGGCTGGCCGACGCCACGATATGGTCGCCCGCTTCGGCGATGTTCAAGATGGCCAGCGTCTCCGCCGCCTGCCCGGAGGCCACGGCCAGTGCCGCAACCCCGCCTTCGAGCGACGCGATGCGCTGCTCGAGCACGTCCTGGGTCGGGTTCATGATGCGGGTGTAGATGTTCCCCGCTTCGGTCAGTCCGAAGAGCGCGGCGGCGTGGTCGGTGTCGCGAAACGCGTAACTGGTCGTCTGGTAGATCGGGGTGGCGCGGGCGCCCGTGGTGGGATCGGGAGCGGCGCCGGCATGAATTTGGCGGGTCTCGAAAGCAAAGGTCGACGGATCTAGGGGCATGGCAAGACTCCTGAGGTGGGGAGGTCAACGCGAACATCGCGGACCGAAACGGAAACGGCGGGTGAGCACAGGTATCGACAGGACAGGTGCGAGAAAGCGCGGACGACCCGAACAAAAAAGGCCATCCGAGATGGGGTACTACGACGGCATTCGCACCGAATTCTTCCCTTTCATCGCACGGGCATTGGCACCTGGCGAAAGCTCGCTGGTTGCCGCGACGTCACTGGGCCCGTTCCCTCAGTCGCTCTGGATGACGCCACCAAGTCAACAAAATCAAACCCGACCTGTCAAGTCGGTTTTGTTCAGCGAAGCTACCGTGCGGACGTGCGAAACCCGTGGCTCGATCGGCGTCCGCTCCATTACGCCCATCAGGGTGGGGCTCGCGAGGCACCGTCGTCAACGCTTCGCGCCATGCGTCAGGCGATCCACCAGTTCGGCGCCCAGGCGCTGGAACTCGACGTCCACCGAACCGCCGACGGTCATTTGGTGGTCTGCCATGACACCACCGTGGACCGGACCACGAACGCGTCCGGTCCCATCCACGGTCATTCGCTGGCCGATCTCCGTTCGCTCGACCCGGCGTTTTGGTGGACGCCCGGTTTCGATGCCCGCGATGATCTCGACGCCGACGCCTACCCGCTTCGTGGTCTGTTCCCCGGCGACTCTTCGATCGGCATCGCCACGCTTGACGAGGTTCTGCGCGAGTTCCCGTCGGTGTTCCTGAACTTCGACATCAAAGAGGTCGGCCCTGTCCGCTACGAGGCCCAGCTGGCCGATCATCTGCGCGCCTACGGTCGATCGACTGACGTGATCGTGGCGTCATTCCACGACGACGCACTCCGGACCTTCAGCGATTACGCACCGGAGATCCACGTGTCCCTCGGACCCTCCGATACCTTCGCCTTCTACAGCGCCATCCACGATGGGGTAGCCATGCCGTTGTGGGCACCGTCGCAGGTCGCCTTACAGGTTCCTGCGTCGTTCGAGAACATCGACGTGGTGACGAGCGCTTTCGTTGACGGAGCCCACGCCACCGGCCTCGCCGTTCACGTGTGGACGATCGATGAGGACGACGAGATGCATCGCCTGCTCGATCTCGGTGTCGACGGCGTGATGACGGATTGCCCGAGCCGCTTGGCCGCCGTTCTCAAGGCGCGAGGCCCCTCGACATGACAACCCGTGCGGGTTACTCCCCCGTCGAGAAGAGCTGATCCACCGGGGCGAAGTCGTCACGCAGTACCGGACTGTTATCGACCCATCGGCGCAATGCCGCGCCTTCCAAGACCCGAGCGGCCGGGCCAGTTCGCTCGATCGCGGCGCGGTACGCGGCTATCGGCAACGGCCCGTCCGAGGCAACCACCACGAAGTTGGAACCGAACGCGCCAGCCAAAAACGCATCGGATGGAGCCAAGACGACAACATGATCGAACACGGTCGCAATGGTGGCCACCTCCGCCCGCACGAAACGATGACGGTCGGCATCGATGACGTTCAAGGCGTAGACCCCGTCACGACGAAGGACTCGGCGGATGGTCGACGTGAATTCCTGGGTGGTGAGATGCCACGGCACCGCCTCCGCCCCAAAGGCGTCACCGAAGACGAGATCGGCCTGACCCGCTGGCTGGCGACCCATGGTGACCCGACCGTCACCGACATCGATCTGCACGTCGGGACCCGGCACCCAGCCGAGTGACCGTTCGGCCAGTTTCGGCAGGGCGCCGTCAACCTCCAGCACGACTCCGGTCGAGGCGGGCCGCGTCGCCCGGACGTACCGCGGCATGGTCAGAGCCCCACCGCCGAGATGGACCGCTCGGACCGGCCCCGGAGGCCGAGCGTCGACGACAATCCCAAAGAGTCGGGTGTAGTCGAAACGAAGCGAACTCGGGTCATCAAGGTCGACCTCCGAATGATCGAGGTTGTCGAGTCGAAGCACCCGCAGACGGGGCGAGCCGTCGACCGAGTACACGCTGGCGCAGTAGTAAGCGCTCTCCATCTGGCACGGGCTGTCCACGGCGATTGCCGTGGAGGCACCAAACCCCCCGAAGGCCAAGAGCCCGACGGTTGTCCAACGCTCGGCGGCGGGTCGTCGTCGAGCGGTCAGCGTGATCAGCGCCCCCACGATCACCAAGGTCGCCCCGACCACAATCACCGTTGTCGTGACCGCGACCTTGGCCACCAGTACAAAGCCGGTCACGAATGTTCCAACGATCGACCCCGTCGTTCCGATGGCGCTCATCGAGCCGACGGTTGATCCGCTCGATTCCAATGACCGCAACTGGGTCTTGACCAACATCGGACCGACCGCGCTGAGAACCACTGAGGGGAGGAAGAACCCGGCCACCGTGGCGACGAAGACCACCGCCACGCTCGTGGCGTCGAGCGAACGGGCCGCCAGACGAACGATGGGTGCCGACAGCATCCCCAGCGCTCCGCCGAGCATGAGCGTGGGCCCGACGATGACCCGGGGGTCAAGGCGATCGGCGAGCCGCCCTCCCGTCCAACTGCCGAGGGCAATGCCGGCCAAAACCACGCCGATGATCGAGGTGTAGGTCTGCAGGGTCACACCCACATAGGGCGCAAGCAGTCGACCCGCCAGTATCTCCAGCACCAGGACGGCGGCCGACGTGAAGAAGGCGAGGATGCGGGCAACTCCCCTACTCATGGCTGGGAAATTGACTCGGCGGCGTACTCACTGCGGAGCAGGACTCGACCGGTCACGTCGTCGACCACCACGAGGATGTCGGTGCGAACCGACAGAGCAATGGTGGTGACCGGTGCGGCGGTGGGGAGGTTGTTGCGAAGGATCACACCGGTCCGGCGGACACCATCGACCCCGGGAAATCGCACGACCCAGACAGTGTGGGTTTCGCGTCTCGCCGTCGCCGCCGCCCCGGTGACCCGTTCGGTGGTCTGCAGGTCATAGGACCCGAAAAAAAGTTCCGGTGTGGGTTCCTTCGTACCCGGCTCCAACTCGCGGCGCGCCGTTCGAAGAACTGCGGCCCGTGAGCGAATCACGACCGCCGACGACGGCGCCGGGTTGAATCGAAGGGCGCCACCGGCAAACGAACGCGGCAGAGCCAATCGAAATCCGCCGGGTCGCAGCGTCGTCGAGGGAGCGACGGTCGTGGAGGGAGGGGCCGTCGTTGACGGGCCGGCGGCCGCTCCAGCTGGCGCGAGGAACGCCGACCCGGCGGCGACCAGCCCGGTAAACATCACCATGACGGATTTCGACGAAGCCCTGATTTCGCCATCTGGACGACGCATCACCAGAGGCTATGGCCCGAGGAGTTCACGGCGCGACCTCGCCGATGTCAGCATGGCCCGGTGAGCCATCCCTCCTTCACCCAGATTCGTTACGACGTGGCCGACCGGATCGCCACCGTCACGCTTGATCGGCCCGAGAAACTCAACGCCTTTACCGGCACGATGATGCACGAACTCATCGCCGCGATGGATCTCGTCGACGCCGACGACGGGGTCCGTGCCGTGGTGTTCACCGGTGCCGGACGGGGATACTGCGCGGGGGCTGACCTCTCGTCGGGCGGCGCCACGTTCGGCGGTGCGGCGGCCACCGGAACGGTGGCCGAATCAGTTAGCGGAACCGTCAACGAACGAATACGCGACGGCGGAGGGCGACTCACCCTGCGGCTGTTCGAATCCCGTAAACCGCTCATTGCCGCCATCAACGGACCAGCCGTTGGCGTTGGCGCCACCATGACCCTGCCGATGGATATCCGGTTGGCTTCGTCGGCGGCCAAGTTCGGATTTGTGTTCGCCCGCCGAGGCATAGTTCCCGAGGCCTGCTCGAGCTGGTTCCTGCCACGACTGGTGGGGATCTCCAAAGCTGCTGAATGGTGTTTCTCCGGCCGGGTCTTCTCCGCTGATGAAGCGTGCGCCGGAGGGCTCGTGCGGAGCGTCCATGCTCCCGATGAACTCCTCGGCGCAGCGTATGACCTGGCTGGGGAAATCGCCACCAACACGTCGGCGGTGAGTGTGGCGCTAACTCGCCAGATGCTCTGGCGAATGCTGGGGGCCGATCACCCGATGGAGGCCCATAAGGTCGACTCCCGGGCCATTTGGGAGCTCGGTCGGGGCGTCGACGCCCGGGAGGGGGTCGAATCGTTCTTGGAGAAGCGGCCGGCCGTATTCTCGGGCTCGCCGACTACGGACATGCCAGACTTCGTCCCGTGGTGGGGGGATCATCCGTTCGAGTAGCGGCCACGGTGCGGGTGATGGCGGCGAAAGTGTCGGGCGCGACCTGGCGCCCGACCGCAACGTTGTACCTGTATGGACGCAGCCCTTCTCGACCGAGCTGTCGCTGGCCGATGGAGCGCGATGGCTGAACCGGGAGACGCAACGATCGCAACGACGCCCGTCGCCGTCATCGATCTGGAGCACGCCGAGACCACGCCGGAACGTGACCTCAGCACCGCCATGGGTTTTGTGCCTGGACCGGCGCCGAAGCCCGACGATGTCCTGCGCATCCTCATCGAAGAACATGGCCCCGCCATGTATCGCCTAGCTCGGTCCATCATGGGCGACGGAGCGCTCGCCGAAGACGTCGTGCAGGAGAGCTTGCTCAAGGCTTGGCAGGCGGCCGGCTCACTCCACGAAGACTCGGCGCTGCGGGCCTGGGCGCTGCGGATCACCCACAACACGGCGATCTCGGCGCTCCGCAAACGCCGAGAGGAACTCCGACCCCCGGAAACGATGCCGGAGACCAGCCAGGGCCCGACGGTGGATCGACAGGTCGACGGGCGCCTCATGGTCGACGAGCTGCTCGCCGCTCTCGATTCCCTGGATCCGCTCACCCGGTCGATCGTGATCCTTCGCGAAGTCGAGGATATGACCTACGAAGACATCGCGTCGGCGCTCGGCGTTGCGCTCCCCACCGTCAAAACACGGCTCTTCCGCGCTCGCAAACTCCTGGCCACCGGGCTGGCAGGGTGGCGATCATGAAGTCCGTTCGTCGCTACCGCCTCTCCGATTCGCGGTTGGAACGCCTGCTCGACACCGATCCGGACAAGTTCGAGAGACTGCTCGTTCGCGATCCCTCGTTGGCCGACCGTCTCGACGTCGGGCGACTCTTCTCCGATGAGGCCCGGTCGGCGTTGCGAGAAGCGTTCGCCGCACCCGCTGACCTGACGGAGCGTCTCATCGAACGGCTGGCCACGTTCGACGCTCCAACAGCACGCTCGACGGCCCTCGACCTCCTCGGTCTAGGGTTGGCGACCGTCCGGGAACTGACCCGCGACGAGCTCTGACGCACCAGGTGGGTCCACGACCACCGGAGGCGTGAAAGACCAGGCCGCCGAACCGTGTTCCAATGCCATTGTCCTCGCCAGCTTCGGCCGACCGCTCATGAGCGGGGCTGTTCATGTCCTCACGGGCGGACCTTTCGATGAAGTGGGTGTTCGCCCTCGCGGCACTCATTGTCGGTGGCGTGGCCGGGACCATTGCCTCGGCCACCGTGCGGCGCGTTCTCGGTCGTCCGACGCGGGCCGAGCGAATCAAGAACTTGGCTCCGGCGGCGGCCAGCGTCGTCCTCTCCGGTGTCCTCGCCGCGGCCGTTGTCGTGTCGTTGTCGTTCCTCGACAAGACAGCCCTCGACCGGCTTCCGGCGGCGATCATGAATGCCGTCCCGCGCTTTTTGGTGGCGATGGTGTTCGTGCT
Organism: Actinomycetes bacterium; assembly: GCA_031368095.1. Taxonomy (GTDB): domain Bacteria; phylum Actinomycetota; class Acidimicrobiia; order Acidimicrobiales; family JANYDT01; genus JANLQX01. The sequence goes on from JANLQX010000208.1 coordinate 6,944, forward strand.
GCTCGGCAATGCCGTGGCCTCGCTGGTCGCCGGAGCCGCCGGTTCGGCGATGGTCAACGCCACCGGAAGGCCGCAGCCCCGAGTGATCGCCATGGTGCGGGGCATCACCGTGGGGGTCTTCGTCCTCCTTGCCATCGCCCAGATCGGGGTGAACACTCGCGTTGTCGACATGGCCGTGGCCGGGATCATCGGGTCCACCGCGCTTTCCGTGGCCCTGCTCACCGGACTCGGCGGTCGGGCGATGGCCTCGGAGATCGCTGCCGGTCGCTATGTGACCCGCATCGTGCGCCCCGGCGACACCATTTCCGGCGACGGATACCGGGGCGTCGTCAAGGCCGTGTGGGGGGCCACGACCGAGCTCGAGGTCATTGGCGAAGCGGGCACCGTGCCGACCATGGTCCACGTCGCCAACTCGCGGCTGCTCACCGGCAACCTTCAGATCGAACGAAACCCAGTGAACCTCTAACTCGAATGCCGTTAACGACCGAGGCGCTCTCGGGCCACGGCGGTGAGGTGCTTGTAGTCGACCTTGCCGGACGGAGACCGGCCGATGGTGTCGACCAGAACCACGTGGCGAGGCGTCTTGTACTTGGCGAGCCGGGCCGATACTGAGGCGAGCACGGCACGTTCGTCAAAGTTCTCGCCGGCGCTGGCCGAGGCTTCGATGACCGCGCAAATGACCTGACCGAAGCGATCGTCAGGAATCCCCACACAGACCGCGTCGGCGACCAGGTCGTGGACTTTGAGCACTTCTTCGACTTCCTCAGGGAACACTTTTTCACCACCGGTGTTGATGCACACCGACCCGCGACCGAGCAGCAGCAGTGTGCCGTCGGCGTTCACTCGGGCAAAGTCGCCGGGCACGGAGTACCGGACCCCGTCGATGACGCGGAACGTGACCGCCGACTTCTCGGCGTCCTTGTAGTAGCCGATCGGCACGTAGCCACTGATGGCGACGAAACCCTGTTGGTCAGAACCAGGAACCACTCGCTGGTTGTCGTCGGTGAAGACATGCACCGTGGGACCGAGTTGGAACTGGGCGGTGCTCGTGGTGCGCCCTTTCGACGACGCCGACGCGCCCAGACCGACCGCCTCGGAGGATCCGTAGGAATCGACGAGCAGGGTGTGTTCGAGATGTTCGAGGAGCCCGGTCTTGGTTTCCTGGCTCCACATGACGCCCGAACTGGTGATCAGTTGCAAGCTGCCGAGGTCCCACCGCTTCGGACTTGCATCGAGGGCAGCAAGCATCGGTTTGGCGAACGCGTCACCGACGATCACGGCCCAGTTGATCACCTCCCCGTCGACGAGGTCGAAGAACTCTTCGGCGACGAAGGATCGCCGCGGATTCGTCACCACGCAGCCCCCCAGGGTGAGGACGATCAACGCCGTGAACTGTCCGGTTCCGTGCATCAGCGGGCACGCCGGGATCATCACCGGGCCAGGAGCCACCGTCCGATGGGCGAGCTCGTCGAGCGAGGCCACCGTCGAAAAACCGAACGCCGGCTGCCCGCCCTGACCCAAGACGTTGAACAGATCGTCCTGGCGCCACATCACGCCCTTCGGCATGCCCGTCGTGCCACCCGTGTAGAGGAAGACGAGGTCGTTCCCGCTCACTCCCCATGGTCCACGCACATTGGGAAGCGCCGGCGCGGCGGTGACGAGGGCCTCGTAGGGCGTGGCCCACGGGGCGACCGCAGCCGCCTGAGCACTGGTCTGGTCCGGGTCGGCGACGACGTACCACCGCTTCACGAGAGGTAGGTCGTGACGGATTCCGTTGAGGAGCTCGGCGTAGGACGCGTGGAAGACCACGGCCTCGGCATCGGAGTTGTCGAACAGATAACGGATCTCGTCGGGCCCGTACCGATAATTTGTATTGACCGGCACTATTCCGGCCTTGAACGCGGCGAAGTAGACCTCGAGGTACTCCGGGCCATTGGTGAGATAGGCCGCCACCTTGGCCTGGTGCCCGAGTCCGGCCGCGAGGAGATCGGCGGCGAGGGCGTTCGCTCGAGCGTTGAATGAAGCCCACGTGAAGTGGCGGTCGCCGCTTCGTTGAGCCGGGGCGTCGGGAATGGACGAGGCGACGGTTTCGAGCACTTCAGCAACGTTCCAGCCGCTCACGGGCATCCTTTCGAGGGTGACTC
>JANLQX010000213.1:0-13869 GCA_031368095.1 Actinomycetes bacterium
GCACATCGGTGAAACGCTTCGACCACCACGACGACGCCATTGCGCCACGCGTCTTCGACGTGACGAGGCCGCCTTCAACCGAAATCGGCTTCGAGGCCGGGAACTCTTGCCACCGGTCCACGCGCCCACGGGAGAAGGCCATCAGTCGGCCCTGATCACGTCGGTGTCGCGCAGTGCAATCACGTCGCGCAGTTCGTCGGTGGTCAGCTCGGTGATCCATTCCTCGCCGGTGCCGACAACGGAGTTCGCCAGCGCCCGCTTCGAGTTGATCATTTCGTCGATGCGCTCTTCGATCGTCCCGACAGTCACGAGCTTGTGGACAAGCACACTGCGTCGCTGACCGATGCGATACGCACGATCGGTGGCCTGATCCTCGACTGCCGGATTCCACCAACGATCAAGATGGATCACATGCGACGCGGCGGTGAGGTTGAGGCCCGTACCGCCCGCCTTCAACGACAGCAGAAAGATCGGCGGACCATCGACCTCGTGAAAAGCTGCAACCATTGCGTCGCGCTTCTTGCGCTGCGTACCACCGTGCAGCCACAACGGTTCGCGCCCGTAGCGGCGAGTGAGATACGGAAGCAACAGCGTGCCCCACTCGGCGAACTGGGTGAAGCACAGCACCTTGTCGCCCGCCGACATGATCTCGTCGAGCAACTCGTCGACCCGGTTGAGCTTGCCCGAGCGTCCCGCCAGCGCCGAGCCGTCACGGGCGAAGTGCGCCGGGTGATTGCACACCTGCTTGAGCCGGGCAATGCCCGCCAACACCAAACCGCGACGACCAATACCCTCGGCCTCGTTTGCCTTCTCCAGTAGATCGTCGACGATCGCCTTGTACAGCGACGCCTGCTCGCGCGTCATCGCGCACTGCTCGGTCTGTTCGATCTTGTCGGGAAGATCGTCGATGATCGTCCGGTCTGATTTGAGCCGACGAAGCACGAACGGACCGGTGATTCGCTTCAGCAGGGCGACTGCTTCTTCGTCGTGATTGGTCTCGATCGGCGTCGCGAAGCGTCGAGTGAAGTCCGTACGCGTACCTAGCAATCCGGGGTTGAGCACATGCATAAGCGACCACAGCTCGGCGAGACGGTTCTCGACCGGTGTACCGGTGAGAGCAACCCGCCGCGATGCGCCGAGGCTGGCGATCGCACGCGCTTGCGCGGTCGCAGCGTTTTTCACCTGCTGTGCCTCGTCGAGCACGAGCCGCCCCCACGGAACCTCGTTGAGCATCGCCGTGTCACGAGCAACGACCGCATACGTCGTCAGAATCACATCAGCGGGCGCGCGTTCCAGGAACGGCTGATCGTCGGCGCGCAGACGATCAGGCCCATGATGCACCTTGACCACGAGGGCGGGAGCGAATCGTTCGAGCTCGCGTTGCCAGTTGCCGAGGACCGAAACCGGGCACACCACCAGCGTGGGCGCGTCGACGGGATCGGCCAACAGTGTGGCGATGAGCTGCGCCGTCTTGCCGAGGCCCATGTCGTCGGCGAGGCAGGCGCCGAGGCCGAGCCGTCCGAGGAACGCCAACCAACCGACACCACGCGCTTGGTACGGACGCAGCACGCCCACGAACCCGGGGGGTGAGTCAATGGGTGCGACGCTGGAGTGGAGCGCATCGTCGAGCACCTGACCCAACCATCCACTCGCCGCAACCTCGAGCGCGGCGGCTTCCACGCCCGGCGGTGCATGAATTCCGCCGAGGCCCATGGCCGCACGCAACAGGTCACCGGCACGGGCAGATCCGTCGGTCCCCACCGCTGCAGCAATCGCGGCGAGCTCGACGGGGTCGATCTCCACCCACTCGCCCCGCAGACGCACGAGTCCGGACTTGGCTGCGGCGGCGCGTCCGAGTGCCGCCATCTCTGCCGTGGTGAGCCGCTTTCCGCCGAGGGCCGCCTCCCATGTGAACGACACGATTTCATCGAACCCGAACCCGCCCTTTGCCCCACCGGCAGAGGCCGTACTCGATCGTCTCGGGGACGCCTTTGCCCGCAATCGTACCCGTTGACGGGCCGACCACCACCCAGGAAGTTGGATGCCGATACCGGCTTCGGCGAGCGCCATCGACCGTTCCCGAACGACGTCGAGGACCGATGCGGTCGACAACCCGAGCGATTCGGGACGGGCCGCGTCGAGGAGCGGACGTAGCTCCGGGGCGAGCTGAGCGACGCGTCCGAGCCCGGTCAACAAATCGGTGATGGCCGTGGCTGGCATTGGCGCGGTGCCTGCCCACACGTCGGCGGCATCAACGATCAGCGACGCCTCCTCGGTGTCCTGGAGCAGCACCCGCACGAGCCACGACGAGATCGTGTCATCCGGCGGTTCTTCGAAGCGAAGCACCACGCGGGTGCGGGTGGCTGCGACGCAACCGGATCGCACCCACGCCGTGACGGTCTCGATAAACGCATCGACCTTGTCCGGCGGCAAGGTCGGCGGCAGGAACGGATCAGTGGCCGTGAGTGATGCCAGCCAGCACTCGGGAATCGATCGTCGATTCGGCTTTTTGTCCAGCAACGGCAGCCCACCGAGGCGCATGCGCATGGCCGCATCGGTGGCGTGGGCGAGCGCGTCGCACGCCACACGGTGCGACTCCGGCGAGCCGTCGATCAGCAACGCCCGCAACAGCTCACGGTCGCTGGCTGCTGGAAGCGGCCACCACCACGAGCGCACACCGTGCGCCGTCCGCAAGATCCCCGGCACAACACGCCCGGCATCGACGAACCATTGCGCGGTCGCAGCAACAAGATCGTCTTCGATCACCCTCGTGATCAGCGTCGCGCTTCTCGGCACCAGCCGACCTTAGGCGCGACGCCGTATCACTCCGGGTGTCTCGGTCCCGCAGGGCGCGACCCAACGACCAACAGGTCGCAACTGTTCGAACGCCGCTCCAATCCGCCGGAGCGACCACTGAAGTGTTCCGCCGCTGGACTGCCACATCGGCTGTGTCATCAAATGCACTCATGACCATCTACAAGGGCAACCCACCGCAGTGGGCACCGCGGTTTAGCAAGTCCGATGCCAAGCACTTTCTACGCCTCGTCGGCGCCGAAGTTACCGCCCGCGGTTGCGACTTTTCTGGCACCGCTCCGAACCTCACGGACTCACAGGGACGTCAGGTCTACCTCGGCAATCTCGCCGAGCTCTGCGCGCTTACGACCCGCAAGAAGTGGCCGGCAGAGATCGAATTCTTCTTCGACACGATCATCTCGATCAGCGAACTCTCCGACCCGAGCGCGATCAGTGTCGATGTCGTTCGACGCAGCCTTCGCCTGCGTCTCTTCGCGACCATCGACGAATCGGCGAGTGACGAAACCAGCGAGCTCATTCGTATGGTGGTGCGTCGTCCTGCACTCCCGGGCACCGAGTGGTCGCTGTTCCTGCGTCGACCCGGGGCCGGGCAGGGCGTGATCGATGAGCACCTCCACGACTGGGGTATCGCCGTCGACGAAGCATTCGAGCTCGCCCGCGAAAACACCCTCGCCGAAGAGTGCGGCACCATCTACGAGCGCGGCGGCCTCTACCTCTCCACGAGCGGCTCGTTGTTCGCCCACGCCGCGGTGCTCGACATTGTCGAACAGCTTCCGCCGGCCGCCGGGTACGTCGTGGCCGTCCCGAACCGTCACGAAGTACTGGCCGCGCCTGTCGCGCCCAACAAAGCCGGGATCGAGACCATCGTGTCGGTGATTACGGAAAACGCATCGCGCTTCAACGACAGTGCATCACCGATCTATCCGTTCGCGTGGTTTGTACCAGTGGGAGGCATCGGTCAGTTCGGCGAGCGCGCCGAGCCGATCGAGATAACCCCTACCTCTCGCTTCTTCGCCGACAGTCCCGGCATCCGGTTTGGCCCCGCGCTCCACGAACACTTCGCCGACCTCGAAGCCGCCTGACGCCCGTCGTTGATCTAGCCCTGGTCGCTCCTGGGAGCAACCGCAAGGCGTTCTGCACGCCGACCGGGGCCGTGGCGCGCAACCGGGCTTAGCGACCCTGGGTGATGTAGTCGCCGAGCGCCTTGGCCTCGTCCTGGATCTCCCCAACGCGACGCTTCACGACGTCGCCGATGCTGACGATACCGACGAGCGCACCGTCGTCGACCACTGGAAGGTGACGGATTCGCTGGTCGGTCATGGCGCTCATCAGCTGCTCCATGGTGTCGTTCGACGAACATGTAATCACGTCGACGGTCATCACCTCGGAGACAGGGCGGTCCAGCGAAGCCGCCCCTCCTTTGGCGATCGAGGCCACGATGTCACGTTCACTTATGATTCCGACAACGGAGCCGTCTGCCCCGGTGACGACCAGCGCGCCGATCCGTCGTCGACCAAGCTCGGCGGCGGCCGACAGCAGGGTCTGGTCGGGGCCGATCGTGGCCACCTCAGATCCCTTACCCTTCAGAACACCGATGACACGCATTGCTGCCTCCTAGGTGTGAAACGAGACCTGACCTTACGACATACGCAGGTGACCGTCGAGTGGCACATCGGCACCGCAGGAAGCGACGCCGGTTCGCTTCTCAGCCGGGTTGTCTGTGAACATACGGCGGTGAATCACGCCGCCGAGGTTGTCCCGGAGCAACCTCGCAGTGCACTGTCGATCCCGAACTTCCGGTTCCTCTGGGCCAACAACGTGGCGTTCTTCCTCGTCGCCAATGCCGAGCGTTTCGTCTACGGGTGGCTCGTCCTTGAAGGCCTCAAACGGGGCGAACGCGAGCAGGGTTTCATCGTCTTCACCCTCGGCCTGCCGACCGTGCTCTTCACCCTGCAGGCCGGCGTCTGGGCCGATCGCCTCGATCGACGACGGCTCCTCATGACAACGCAAATCGCCGGCGCGGCAATCATGGCCGTGACCGCAGTGTTCGTCGGAACGGGGCGGGCGACGTTCGGCTGGATCATCGTGGCATCGCTTATTGCCGGCGCAGCGTCGGCGGTCGGCTCACCGGTGCGTTCGTCGATGATCTCGGCCATCGTCCCAAAGCAGCAGCTCTTCAGCGCTATCGCCATCAACGCACTGGCGATGACGTCGTCGATGATTCTCGGACCGGTACTCGCCCGCGCCGTCGGCGGACAATTCGGCTTTGAGGGCGCGTTCTGGTTCCAGGCCGGACTCATGGTCCTCGGCCTTGGCTTCCTTCGCAAGCTTCGTCTTCCACCACCGCCTGAGCGTGGTCCCAAGCGCTCCGTGCGCACCGAGACCCTCGTTGCCGTTCGTCATGTTTGGCACGACCGCAACCTCCGCACACTCTTCGGCCTCCTAATCCTGGCGAGCGTGACCATCAACCCGGCCGTCATGGTGACGTCACAGGTTCATGTGAAGGAAGCACTCGGTCGAGACGCCGGCGACTCCGCCCTCACCCTGGCGTGCATGGGGGTAGGCATTGCCATCACGTCACTGATCCTCATCCGCAAGGGCGACATGCCCAACAAGGGAATGCTGTTCCAGCGAGCCGTCATCATGGGCGCAACGATGACCTTCCTTATCGGACGGTCCAACACGTTTGCGATGATGTTGATCGTGTCGCTCTTTATGGGCCTCGCTGGCGGCTTCTATATCAACATGAATCAGGGCCTCATTCAGTCGAGCACCCCACAACCGCTCATGGGCCGCGTGATGGGATTGTTCGTCCTGACCCAGGCCGGATTCATGCCCATCGGGGCCATCGGCCTCGGTTTCATTGCCCACCGCTTCAGTACCGGCATCGCCATCAGCGGCGCGGGAGCAGTCGCCTGGGTGATCTTTGTGTTCGTCTATATCCGCAACGCCGAGCTTCGCCGCCTCGCCTAGTGCCTGTGCAGCGCCGGCTGAGCGGCGAGTTTGGTACGTAGGGCGCTCCTAGAGCGCCTGGGTGATCAAACTCGCGACGCTGCGCGCGCTTGCGGCAATGCGCTAGGCGTGCACTGCTCCGCCGAGGTAGCTGCTCTCCAGCAGCTGGGGGTTGGCCCGTAGGTGGGCGGCCGTGCCCTCCAGCACGAGGCTTCCGTGGCTGAGCACGTAGGCCCGATCAGCGACCTCGAGCGCCAGGTGGACGTGCTGTTCCACCAGCAGAATTCCAGTCCCGGACTTGGCCGCGATGTCTCGCAGGATGGGGAGCAGACGCTCCACGATGATCGGGGCCAAGCCGAGACTCATCTCGTCGACCATCAGCAGCTTTGGCCGGACCGTAAGCGCGCGTGCAACGGCCAGCATCTGCTGTTCGCCGCCCGACAACAGCCCGGCGCGACGATCCATAAGCGACTCAAGCGCCGGGAAGTATTCGAGCGCCTCCTGGAGCGCCGTCGAGCCTCGCTTGGCCTTGAGACGAAGGTTCTCCCGCACCGTCAGTTGGAAGAACAAGCTGCGGTCTTCGGGCACGTGAGCGAGCCCTTCGCGGGCGACCAGATACGGACGCCGGCCCTTGATCGACCGGCCGAGAACTTTGATGTCGCCGAACAGAATCGGGTTCATCGCCGAAGTCGTCAGCAGCGTGGTCGTTTTACCCGCACCGTTCGGACCGAGCAGGGCAACAACCTCGCCTTCATCGACGTGCAGGTTGAGCCCACGAACGACGGGAACGCCGTTGTAGCCAGTGGAGAGGTCGGTTATGGAAAGCAGAGTCATGAGACACCAGTCGCATTCTCTCGGGCCGATTGGCCGAGGTAGGCCTCGATCACTCGAGGATTGCGTTTGATTTCTGCCGGTGTGCCCTCGGCGATTTTCGATCCGAACTCGATCACGTAGATGTAATCGCAGATGGTGAGGACCAAACCCATGTCGTGATCAACAAGGAAGACACTCGTGCCGGAGTTTACGATGTCGCGCAGGCTCCGGCCCAGCTGCATGCTCTCCTGGGTGTCGAGACCGGCGGCCGGTTCGTCCATACAGAGCAGCTTCGGTCGGGTAGCCAGTGCCCGTGCGGCCGAGACGAGCTTGCGCTGCCCTTGGCTGATCTCGTTGGGTTTCTTCGTCGCCAAGTCACCGATACCGAGCACATCCATGGCGAGCTGGACGCTGGTTCGGTCGCGACGCCGACTCGGCGCAACGATGTCGAGCAGGAAGTTCTTGGCGGTTTGCTTGTCAGCGGCGACAAAGAGATTCTCTTCGACGGTCAGATCGTCGAAGAGCTCGAGCGACTGCCACGTGCGACCGAGCCCCAGCGACGCCCGCTTATGGACCGGTAGATGGGTGATGTCGTGGTCATCAAAGACAATTCGTCCAGTAGTCGGGACAAACCCGGTAATGCCGTCAATGAAGGTCGTTTTTCCGGCACCATTCGGACCGATCAACCCCACCAACGAACCTTCGTTCACGGCGAAGTCAACTCCATTGACAGCTCGAAGGCCACCGAAGGTAACGGTCATTCCGGCTGTTTCCAGTAGGCTCATTTCGCATCCATAGCGAGGGCCGCGGTGCTGGCCAACGGTTCGGCGGCCTTCCGCGCTTTCTTCAATTTCTTTTCGGCTGTCTGCGCCCGAATCGCTCCGGCAATTCCTTCAGGGTTCTGGATCGCCGTGAAGATCAGCAGTACCCCACCGATGTAGAACTCCCACTTGCCGAGCGAGCCGATGACCCGGGTCATCGTATAAAACGCGACGCCGGACGACCCAACGATTCCGGCTGCCACAGCTCCGCTAACGCTGGTGATTCCGCCGAGGTAGGCAACGGCGAGGGCGGCGAGTGACGCAACCGTTCCATAGGACACGTCGGAGACCGATCCGAAGCGGTAGCCGATGAGGCAACCGCCGATGCCAGCGATGAACGACGATACGGCGAAGACCATCATCTTGCCGTTGGCCACGTTGATGCCGATGGCACTGGCGGCGCGTTCGTTCGAACGGATCGCCAGCATGCGTCGGCCGGTCGAACTTTTGCGAACGTTCGCCACCAGGACGCAGAGAACGAGCACCACGACAACGAGGAAGATTCCAAAGATCGGTCGCGATGACTTGTTCCCGAGGATCAAACCGAAGTCCCAACCTCCGAGCTTCGGATTCGGAACCTTCGCTCCCCCGGTTTTTGTGTCACCGATGAAGTCGGGGTTCTTGAACAGGAACTCCCCCACGGTGACGCCACCGGCAAGCGTGATAATCGCCAGGTTCGTTCCTCGCACCCGCAACGCCGGTAGCCCGACGAGGAGCCCGAACGCCGTCGCCACCAACGCGGCGAGGAGGGGGGCGATCGGAAACGGAATGTCCCACTGGACGGCCAGCTTCGAGAGCGTGAATCCAGCTACACCGGCGAAGGCCATCTGGGCCAGCGACGTCTGTCCGCCAAAGCCGGTGAGAACCACCAAGGAAAGGGCAAACACGATGGCGATCAACGTCGTCATGATCGCGCCGCGCCAGAGCGGGCCCAGGAACAGCAAGCCGGCGATCGCCAAGGCGGCCGGCACGAGCGCCGTGAACGGCGTCATTTTGGCTGGTGGCACCTCCGGAAGTTTCCAATTGTCGACGCTGCCGCGATCGGGCAGCCGTTCACCCAGGACGACCATGGCGACGATGATCACCAGGAACGGCAGGCCTTCACGAGCTCCGTACTTCGGGAACCAGGTCAGGTCGTTCTGGAGCTTGGTGAACACCGACTGGATCATGCCGATGGCCATGCCGACGGCGACCGTCGGCAGAGGCTTCTTGAATTCACCGATCAACGCCGCGCCCACGGCCGGAATGAGAAAGGCGAAGGTGAGAACCGTGGTGTTGAGGTAAATCATCGGTGCCGCAAGGATGGCCACCAGCCCGCCTACGACCGAAGCGATGACGAAGCTGGCACCCGCCAGCAGGTCCGGTGAGAAGCCGAGCAGAACTGCTCCCTTCTCATTCTCGGCCGCAGCACGGGTGATCATGCCGACCCGGGTGAAACGCAATGTCGCCCACAGCGCGGCAGCCATAACCAGAACAATGAAGGCCAGCCAGAGACCATCGCGCGGAATCGTCAGACCCGAAGCAATCGTCACCGGATCCCGCGGCAGTATGCCCGGGACACGAAGCACGGTGGTGTCCCCGAAACGGCCCCGAACGAGGTCCATGAGCAAGATCACCAGCCCGACGCTTGCTACGACACGAGCGAGCGCCGGGGCTTTTCGGAGCGGCCGAAAGACCAGCAAATACACGATGAGCCCCAACGCCACAGCCGTCAGCATGGCGAGAAGGAACCCCCACCGGAACCCGACGTCGCCACTGAAGTGGTAGCGCGCCGGGAGTCCGGGAATGGGAAATGGGTACGAACCCGCTCGAAGGTCGGCGTAAACGAACGCCGTCCACATCGCCATACCGCCATAGGCGAAGTTCACGATGCCCGAGCCCTGGTAGGTAATGACCAACCCCAGCCCGAACGCCGCGATAATTGCTGCCGCTCCGCTACCGAGCAGCAAATAGAAGACGTAGTCAGTCACGAGAATCGAACGTTCGTCAGAGAAGGAGTCGATTGACTACGGCAGATAGGGCTTCGTGTCCACCTTTTCGAGGCCAGGAATAGTGACGTTCCCATCCTTGGTGTAGGCGGCCACGGGGAAGGAGAAGGCGCACACCGCTGAGTAGGTGGGGACAGAGCCGCATTCCAACGCCGCGCCGTTCGGCCACGCCGTTGTTCCGCGCGACGCCTTGATGAAGGAGAACAGCGACGCTCCGGTAACCGCGATCTTCTTGGTCTTCATCCGGTTGGCATGTTCGGCGAGGGTCATGATGCCCTGAACTCCGAGAGCTCCAAGGCTCAGTGCACCCGGGTCGACGTCGGCCGCCTTGATCTTGAGCACGGGGGCCGCAATCGCCTGGAGAATGGCTCGCTCCGGCGTGAGCGAGTCGGTCTGGGCGGCCGGGAAGGCCCACCCGAGCAGGTCGTCGCCAACCGCTTTGCGGACGTCGGAACCGGCGCAGATGACCGTGCTGAGGACCGGAATCTTGATCCCGAGCGACGCCCGTCCACGGACCGTACCGATGCATCCGGCGTCACCGTAGAGGGAGACGATCACATCGGGATTGTCCTTTGCCGCTTCACGCATGAGCCCCTGGTAGCCGGCGTCGGTTTCGTTGTCGCCGCCCTTGACCACTTTGAAGGCGATGCCGGCCTTGGCGAGTGAGCCGCTGAGGCTGGCCACGGTGCCGGCCGTTCCTGGATTGTCGGCGGCGACGATGGCGACGCTCTTCGCGTTGTAATGAATCTTGGCCGCGGCCGCAGTAGCCGCCATCGAAGTGGCATTGCCGCCGCCGAAGACCAACGCGTTGGCGGTGTAATCGCCGGGCAGGATCGGAAGCACGCCGAAGACCGGGATGCTGGCCGCGTTGAACGTCGCGTAGCCCGGGAAGATGTCGAGGCCGAGAAGAACGGCGTCGACCTTCTTACCGACCAGTTCCTGGGCGCACGCCGCCGAGGTTTCGGGCGACGCCTTCACCACACACGCTTCGAGCTTGATCTTGCGACCACCCATGCCACCGTGTTTGTTGAGGTAGTCGACCGTGCCCTGAGCCATGGTGCGGATCTGTGGGTAATCGAGTCCGCCGGCCGCGCCCTCGGTATTGGTCATGCCGATCGTGAACACCGCGCCCGTGGCCGGCCTCAGCGAAGGGAAGTTGTTGGACGGCGTCGACTTTGGTTTTGCCGCGGCCTGTGCGGGCGTGTTCGGCGCGACCGATGCCGCGAAGGCGACGGCGGCAAGAAGGGCAACGCTTCGGGTGGCGTGGCGTTTCGTGGGTGTCATGACGGTGGAGCTCCTTGTTTGTGGGTTGGAACTACGTCCTGCGGTTACAACTGCGCGACGCGATAACGAACGGCATCGCGAAAAAGCGGTGTTACGAAAAGCCCATGGCGGTGCCGACGTTGCGGTCATCAACTGCCGTGAACGTGCGTCGGACCAGCGCATCGAACAGTGCCGAGCCACGTTCATTGGCCGGGTCGATGGTGAGCAGGCTGGCTCCGAAGGACACGGCGTAGAACAGCAATCCTTCGAGATATCCCTGCTGCACGCCTTCGAGCGTTACCGCGTCGGCCGGGACACCAGCCGCGTGGAGCCCGTCGACGTAGCGCTCGATCAATTCATCTTCGTGCTCCCGACGCATCTCGACGCTGAGGTTGTTGGCACAGAAGTAGACCAAGTCGGTCTGACCGGGCGCTCGCATACTCATTTGCCAATCGATCACCGCAACGCTGCCGTCATCGAGAAAAAACATGTTGTCGAGTCGGAAGTCGCCGTGGACGATGGTCGCACGATCGTTGTAATGGCTTTGGATCCATGCCGGAATGCCGACGACGAAGCGCTCACACCACCGCAAGACCCGCTCGGGGAGTTCGCCGGCGAAACGCTCGAGGAACAGTGGCCAGCCCATGTTGAAGGTGTCGCCAAGGGTGAGAATCTGCGGATCGTCGAGCCCGGGCATCCACGTGAAAGACAGCAACTGCGGATGCTCGAACCACGCCGCATGATGACGGGAAAGAAGATCAATGGCCCGCTCAGCCTGGTCCAGGGTGGCCCCGGCGACATGGTCGCCGGGCACCGCCGGCGCCATATCTTCGAGCACCAAACACGGAGGCTCCAAAATGTTGACCAGTGCCTTGGGAACGCGAATGTTCAGGTGTGGCGCAATGTCTCGGTAAAAGCAGTGCTCGCGTTCCCAGACCCGCATCAACTCGCCGATGAAGCGCCCACCGGGACTGGCCGTGGGCAACTTCACGATTACTGACGACGGCACCGTGGTGTCGGGTGAATGCAGGGCCACGCGCGCCAATTCGCCCATGAACCCATGACCCTCCCCGATCTGTTCGACGTCGATCTCGTCGAGCGCGACTCCGAGCGCCTCGGCCATCCATTCGACGGTGACGTCGGTGAGGCACTGCGGAGTGGCGGTGGACATTGACCGTTCTCGCGTTCGCTCGTGGGATCCGTGTCCCTAGTCGGCCACGGAGGCGTCGACCCAGCTGCCATGGAAACCGAACGGGACGCGGGGTAGATGCACCGAGGCGACGGGTTCATCGCTCATCGATGCTGCGTCGTAGATCACGCACTCACTTCGTTCGGTATTGGCGTCATAGACGTACGTCATGAGGTAGCCACCATCCTCGGTCGTTGCTCCCGCCGCCGGCACGAACACCGGCTCACCGGGCTGGCGACCGAGACCGACGTTGATCGACGACCGGGTGCCCGTCTCCTGGTCGTACTTGAGCAAAAGACCGGAGGACTCTTTGGCGTTTTCGAAGTTCATGTTGACGTCGAATCCCATGAGGTAGCCGAAGCGGTGCTTGAGCCCGATGCGACTATCCGGAACTCGCGGGAAATCAGCGGGCTGATCATCGATCTGACGCTCGGCGACCGATCCGGCTTTGGTGTCAATCGTCCAGCGGTAGAGCATCGGGCTCGGGAAGTCCATCGCGCCGTCGCGCCACACGTGACTCATTCGCGACACGTCGATCACGATCTTGTCGCCGTCCTCATACGCGTTCAACGGATGGAACACGTAGCAGGGGTTGATGTCGTACCAGACGACCGATCGGTCATTTCCGTTGCGGGGCATCACGCCAAGGCGGGCCGGGTAATTGTCGTCCCACTTGATCGGCATCTCACCGCGCAAGGCCATGTCCATGTCGAACACGGCCGGAAGATCCATGAAGATGACGTAGTTCTGGGTGACGTTGAAGTCGTGCATCATCGTCGGCCCACCAACGCTGATTTCTTCGCGCTGCACGAGCTGACCGTCGGCCGATACGCGGAGGTAGGTGAGGTACGGCGGCATCGCCGAGTACCCGAACGCCAAGAGTTCGCCCGTGACCGGACAAATCTTCGGATGAGCGGTGAACGACCCAGTCAGCTTGCCGCCAAAGTCGGTCGGTCCAACCGTGTTCAGCGCGCCATCGAGCACGTACGGGAAGTGACCCTCTTCGAGCGCCAGAATCTTGCCGGCGTGGCCGACCACGTGCGTATTGGCCTTGGACGACGTCATGTCGAGCGCCACTTCGAGGTCCAAGATGTTGAGCTGCGGGTTCCGGATGAACGGCGTTTGCACGTAGCGATTGCGATACCACTCGGCCTTCCCGTCACGCAGGCGGACACCATGGATCATGCCGTCTCCGAAGAACGGGTGATCGCTCATGCCGGTGAACGGATTGGCGCCGTTGCGCAAATAACGTCCGTTGAGCTCAGTCGGAATGGTCCCCGATACGCGGAGTTCCGTGAGAGTGAGCTCCTCCTGTACGGGAGCACCGTTGCCTTGAAGGTGTGCTGGGCGGGAAAGGTCTTCGGTCATCGACATGGGTGTCTCCGGTCCTCTTCGGGTGGTATTCGGTTGTGACCTACGGCATATGAATTTACCCACCGTAAGTTTTTTGTCAAGTCATGCGGAAAGAGCTACCTGGCAACCGGCGCCGGCCCACCGCTACCGGCAAACTCGGGCGACGCAACGTGCCCCAAGAAGATGCGACCGAGCTCGGCGTAGAGCGGGTGGGCCACCCAGCGATGGGTGGCGGCGCCATGCGCATCGCGTAGCTTGCGCTCGAGCGGACTATCCATGCGCATGGCGCTCGTTCCTCCGGCATTGTGCACGGAATCAACGACATGCATCGACGCGTTGGCGGCGTGGGTGCACGCCAGCCGAGCTATTTGGGTGGCTTGGGCCGACGGCTGCTCGCGACCCTCCAGAAGTTCTTGCTCCACCTTCCCCATCGCCTCGAAAAGAAAGGCGCGAGCGGACCGCAGGTTGGCCTCGCCTTCACCCATCCGGTAGTGGGCAACGGGACGGTCACGGAGCAACACGCTCGACAGCATCGGCGTCTTGGTGTTGGCGAGCTCGACGAACGCATCGAGCGCGCCCCGGGCGATTCCGATCGCGACCGCAGCCTTGTTGTACGCCAACCGCAACGGAACCGGGATGCGGTACACGGGGTTGTCGTAGCGCGCCGGAAGCGAAA
>JANLQX010000217.1:0-6322 GCA_031368095.1 Actinomycetes bacterium
CGAACGACGACCGGATCGGTTCGGTCTACAAGGGCGGACGCGGGGTTTCTGTCGGCGGCTTCTGGAAACGGGTCGCCTTCGCCGTGCGTTTCGGCGACCGCAACCTGCTGCTGCGTTCGGTGCCCGCAACCGGGAAGGTCCTCTACGTTCGAAACGTAGGCGACCGGGCCGCCAAACTGGCCCCGTTCCTGCGATTCGGAGCCGACCCCTATCCCGTCGTGCTGCGCAACCGGGTGGTGTGGGTTCTCGACGGGTACACCGTTTCGTCGAACTACCCGTACGCGCAGTCATTCGATGCCTCGGCGGTGTTGGACCCGCGAAGTGGGTTGATCGGGCACCAGTTCAACTACGTGCGAGCTGCGGTTCGAGTGGTGATCGACGCGTACGACGGGGGCGTGGCGATGTACCGCACGGCGCCGACGGGCACCGATCCACTTATCGACGCCTGGGCCCGGGTCTATCCCGGCCTGATCCGCCCGGCGGCCGACCTGGCGAGAGACCGTCCGGGGCTTGGCGACCATTTGCGCTATCCCGAGGATTTGCTTCGGCTTCAAGCGAGCGCGCTGGGTCGCTATCACGTGACGAAGGGCGCCGACTTCGTCGATCTCGCCAATGACTGGACGCCGAGCATCGCCGCCCCGAACACCTCGACCGCCGCGAACCCCTCGGCCGACTTGAGTACGGCAAGCGTCACAACCCCCGCTCCGGCGAGTGGAACTCGTGTCGATGACCGGGCCCAGGTCGATCCCGATGCCGGGTCGTTGGTCGCCGCGCCCCTCTACCTGCGTCATCGGTACCCGGGCGAACTCCGCCCGTCGTTCGTGCTGCAGCAAACACTGGAACTTCGTCGAACGACCGGTCAACGACGCCTCCTTCGGGCAATCGTGATCGCCGACGTGTCGGTGACCGGCGAAGGTCGTCTGCGAATCCTCCGTGTGCCGGCCGCCGAAGAAGCACTCGGCCCGGCTCGAGCGTTCGACCGAATGCGGGCGAACCCAAGGGTCAGCACGATCGAAACCCAGCTCGGGCAGGTGGGCTCCAAGGTCAACTTCGGCGACGTGCAGGTGCTGCCCACCGACGCTGGGATTGTCTATCAGCGGCCGCTGTTCCTTCGGCCGGAGTCGTCCGATCTGGAGGAACTGAAGTACGTGCTCGTGCTGGCCGGCAACCGGGTGACGATCGAGCCGACCGTGGTCGAGGCGTTCCGGGCCGCCTTTGCGGGAACGGGCGGGACGGCCACCCCAACGAAAACGACCACCCCGGCCGGGGGAACGGTAAAGGAACTTCTTGCCGCCGCCGCGACTTCGCTGACCGACGCCGACGCCGCGCTGGCGGCCGGCGACCTCGGCGCCTACCAACAGCACGTGGAAGACGCCAGACGCCAGATCGATGCGGCTCGGAAGGCCTCCGGATAGCGACGTTTCCGCTGTCCCTTTTTCGCTGCTACTATCGTCATCCTCAACGCGGGGTGGAGCAGCTCGGTAGCTCGTCGGGCTCATAACCCGAAGGTCGCTGGTTCAAATCCGGCCCCCGCCACCAAAGGAAGGCCCAGGTCCCCCAAGACCTGGGCCTTCTGCATTGACTGTGTGCACTTTGCCCCTTCCCGAGGGACAGAGCGAACGAAGTCGGCGGCGCCCCAGCTGGCGAAATCGGGCATACTCGTGTGCCGTGCGCCCCGGTGACAACGATGACTGGAAGAGCCTCGGTCAGGCGATTCGAGAGCGGCGGCTGGCGAAAACTCTGACGCTGGTTGAGGTGGCGGCCAAGTCCGGCCTCTCGCAACCGTTTCTTTCCCAGGTGGAAACTGGACGCGCCCGCCCGTCGCTGGTTTCCCTCCGGCGGGTCGCCGATGTCCTCGGTACGACTCCGCAGGCGTTCTTCGAGGGAAGTGCCGATCACGACACCGTCCCGACGCTTGTCCGGAGCCGCGACGTTCGCGTCGTCGAGGTGGAAGGGGGGCGTTCGGAGTCGCAGTGCCACATCTTGCTGGCGGGCTCGGCCCCGTTGCATCTGCTGGAGTTCGACGGTCTCCCATCGAAGCACGTTGAGTACTTTCACCATGAGGGGTCCGAGGTCCTGTACGTGTTGGCTGGTCGAGTGGAGACGGACATCGCCGGCGAGATTTCCGCTCTCGGGCCGGGTGACTCAATCTCGTACCCGGCGACGTTGCCGCACCGAGTTCGTTCGCTTTGGAAGCGTCGTGCCCGTGTCCTTATCGTGGCCACGGAGGTCTCACCAGGGGGCGGACCCGGCTCGTGCAGCCACCGTTTGAGCCAAGACTGACGAATGAGCAAGCTATGCGCGATGTGATCGTCGAGACCATCGGACGCACTCGCGTCGTCACGATCAACCGTCCACAGGTACGCAATGCTGTCGACCGCGACGCCGCCGACGCGCTCTACGACGCGTTCGTGGCATTCGATTCCGACGCCGACGTGGACATCGCCATCCTGGCCGGAACGAATGGCTCGTTCTGTGCCGGAGCGGATCTGAAAGGGGTCAGCGACGGCCGTGGCAATCGGGTCGTCGCCGATCTTGGCGTTCGAGGTCCGATGGGTCCAACGCGACTCCGGTTGACCAAGCCGGTGATTGCCGCGATTGAAGGCCATGCCGTCGCCGGCGGACTCGAGTTGGCGGTGTGGTGCGACCTTCGCGTGGCTGCCACCGACGCCATCCTTGGGGTCTACTGCCGCCGGTGGGGTGTGCCGCTGGTCGACGGCGGAACGTTCCGGTTGGCCCGTCTGATCGGACAGTCTCGAGCGATGGACCTTGTCCTCACCGGTCGCGGCGTGAGCGCAAACGAAGCGTTTGCCATGGGTCTCGTCAATCGCCTCGCCGGGCCGGGCGAGGCTCTCTCCGTGGCATTGACGTTGGCCAGCGAGTTGTCCCGTTTTCCTCAGCAGTGCCTCCGATCGGATCGGCAGTCACTCCTCGATCAGTGGTCATTGTCGGAGGACGACGCCCTTCTCCACGAGACCCAGCTCGGTCTCCGTACGATTCGCAGCGGTGAGACACTCGAAGGGGCCAAGCGGTTCGCCGAGGGGCGAGGTCGTTCAGGGTCGTTCGATAACCTCTGAGCTGTTTCGCTCACCATCGACGTTGCTGGCGCCCAGGCGGCTGGCGCAGAGCCACCGGAACACGGCAACCCCATTCGACGGGTCGCCGAGCGTGATCGCGACGGCCGCTGCCCCCGTCGAAGAAATCACGCGAGCGTGGTCGCCGGCCTTGATCTCGACTTCGGCGGCGCGCTCGGCGAGCACGAACCAGCCGATTGTTTCCGCCACCGATCCACCGACCGTGAGCAGGCCATGATTCGCCAACACCAGTAAGCGCGCCGAGAGTCCGGCGGTCGCGAGTCGATGCCCCGCGTCGAGATCCGTGATGTCCAGTTCTTCGCCGAGGAATACGCCCTGACGACCAGCGAACGCACACGCTTCCTGGCTCGTCATTCGGAGTTGCCGCGCGAGCGCGGCGAACGGCGTGCCGTACCCCGTGTGCGTATGGGCTACGGCGACGACCTCGGGGCGCACCTCGTGGATGGGTGTATGGATGAAATGGGCCGCCGGATTGATCATGGATCCGGGAGCGCCTTCCACCATGGTGCCGTCACCGCCGACCCGGACGAGATCGCTCGTGGTGGCGCGGGAAAAGGCCACGCCGTAGCGGAGCAACCAGAACGAGTCGAGATGTTCGGGATCGCGGGCGCTGATATGACCGCTGCCGTCGTCACCCCAGCCGTAGCTGGCAAAAATCCGGTAGCCATCGACGAGTTCTCGTTGGCGCCGCCCGCGCTCCTCGGTCATCGTGCTCATGCGTCGACCCCGAGCGCAGCATTGGCGAACGCCGCCAAGGAGTCGAACCGATCGTGGACCTGAACGTCGACCGACGGTGTTGCTCCGGTGCCGGCCCGTCCACCTCGACGGTCGATCCACACCGAAGGGAGACCGAGCGCTTGCGCTGGACCATGGTCGTGGAACAGCGACTGCGCCACGTGCAGGGTCTGTTCGCGCTCGACTCCGATCGAAGGCAGTTGGGCGAACATCGACACGAAGTGATCATGACGCGGTTTATATGCGCCCACTTCTTCGGCCGTGACGACGAGATCGAAGTCGACTCCCAGCCGACGGTTACTGGCGGCGAACGACGCCCGGTCGATGTTCGAGACGATGATCAGCCGGTAGTGCTCGTGCAGGCGCCGCAGAGCGGAGGCGGTGTCGGCGAAGGCCGGCCATGCGCCGACGCTCTTGCCGAACTCCTCGCACTCAACGTCGGTCGCGGTGACGCCGAATTCGGTGGCGATGCGATGCAGCGATGTCGCCAGAACGTCGGGGTACCGCATCGTTGGTGACTCCCGTTGGACCACGTGCTCGTGCTTGCTGAAGAGCATGAGGAGCGCGTCGCTCGACGCTTCGATGCCGCGCCAGGCGCTCCACGGTTGAAGGGCTTGGACGATGCCCGCCTCCCAATCGATGAGCGTGCCGTAGCAATCGAAGCTGAGGGCGCGAACCGACGCGTACCGAGAGGTGCTCATTGCGCTCCAGACGCTCTCGATGTGGTGGTGGTCACCGGTCGCATCGAGGCCACGGTTTGATCGAAGTGCTGCCGAAGGTGCTTGCGGACGGAGTCGAATCGTTTTCGTTGGAGAGCGTTCACGATGATGCGGTGTTCCCGAACGAGTTCGTCGGCGTCTTCGTAGAGGAATCGTTGCAGGGCGATGGCGAGGCGGGTCTCGTTGGCGAGCCCGTCGAACATGATCAGCAGCCGTCGGCTGTGGGCGGCTTCCACGATGGACCGATGAAAGGCCACGTCGGCCTCTACGACCTGTCGCCACGAGTGACGATTGACGGATTCGAAGGCCTGCATCGCTGCGGTGACGAGTGCGATGCGGGTCGGCGCACGTTCAATGCGGTCCACGGCGGCCAGCTCGATGATCGCCCGAGCATCGTAGAGATCAACGAGGTCCTCGTTACGGTGAAGTGGTACTCGAGCGCTCCGCCCGCGGTCGCGTTCGAGAAGGCCGTCGGAAACGAGTGATTGAACGGCCGCACGCAGGGTCGGGCGGGCGATCCCAAGCTCCTCGGCAAGCGCGGTGTCACGAAGGACCATCCCGGCCTCGAAGGCGCCGGACAGCAGCTGGTCGCGGAGGGCGGCGGTGGCCGCTTCAACAACGGTCGATGAACCAACCAGTTCCATGGGCTAACTGTATAACAGTTAGCCCATGGGTCGGTTCAATTCAAGTTAGAAAATTTCGAAGAGTCCCGCCGCGCCCATGCCGCCACCGACACACATGGTGACAACGCCGAGCTTGGCTCCGCGGCGCTTGCCCTCCTGGAGGAGGTGCCCGGCACAGCGAGTTCCAGTCATGCCGAACGGGTGGCCAATGGCGATCGAGCCGCCGTTGACGTTGTACTTGGCCGGATCGATCCCGAGCTTGTCGCGTGAATACAGGCACTGGCTGGCGAAGGCTTCGTTGAGCTCCCAGATGTCGATGTCGTCGACGGTCAGGCCGTGGCGAGCAAGGAGCTTCGGAACGGCGAACACCGGCCCGATACCCATTTCGTCGGGTGCGCATCCGGCCACCGCCCATCCCTTGAACGCGCCCATCGGCGTGAGGCCGCGCCGTTCGGCCTCCTTGGCCTCCATCATCACGACGGCGGCGGCGCCGTCGGAGAGTTGACTGGCGTTACCGGCGGTGATGTACTTGCCCGCGCCCATGACCGGCCCCAGCTTGGCCAGACCCTCAATGGTGGTGTCGGGGCGGTTGCACTCGTCTCGATCAACCGTGTAATCGACGATCGTCTCTTCCTTGGTTTCCTTGTTGACCAACTTCATCTTCGTGATCATGGGGACGATTTCGTTCTCGAACAACCCATTGGCCTGGGCCGCACCCATGCGCTGCTGGGAGAGCAGGGAGTACTCGTCCTGGTATTCCCGGCTCACGCCGTAGCGCTCGGCGACGATATCGGCGGTGTCGATCATGGCCATGTAGATGTCGGGATAGGCAGCGGTGAGGGCCGGATCGAAGGTCTCACGCGCCGGTGCGCCGGAGCCAAGGCTGATCGACTCGACGCCACCGGCGACGATGACATCGGAACCGTCGTGGATGATGTGGTTGGCGGCCAGCGCAATCGAGTTCAGACCCGAGGAACAGAACCGGTTGACCGTGGCGCCGGAGACGGAGATCGGAAGCCCGGCGAGGAGACTGGCGTTGCGGGCGATGTTTCCGCCGCCGTGTGCCACGTTGCCCATATAGACGTCATCGACGGACTCCGCCTCGATGCCGGCGCGAGACACGGCATGGCTGATGGCGTGGGCCGCCATG
>JANLQX010000339.1:0-1667 GCA_031368095.1 Actinomycetes bacterium
CCTGCACCGCTCGGGCCGTACCGCTCGCGCCGGCGCCAGCGGCATCGTCGTCACACTTGTGATGTGGAACCAGGTGCTGGAGATCGGCAAGCTGCAAAAGCGCCTCGCCCTCAACCTGCCGATCCCCGAAGTCTTCTCGAACGATCCAAGACTCGGCGAACTCGAAACATGGGAACCGGCCTGACGCAGCCGTTTTCCCTGGAGGAGCGAACTGGCCCGGCGGCCTCGCTGTTCGATGCTTCGTCGTGGCTCGACGTCGTTGAACCGACCATACGTGTACTGACTGTCAGCGCGCCGACGATTGTTCTTGGCTCGTCCCAGTCCCTTGATGTGGTCAACCTTGAAGCGTGCGCGTCGGCCGGTGTCGACGTGGTGCGCAGGCGTAGTGGCGGGGGAGCGGTCTGGCTGAACGACGACATGCTTTGGGTCGATGTGTTTGTGCCGGCGGGCCATCCGCGCTGGGACGCCGATATCGGTCGGTCAACCTGGTGGCTGGGAGACGCGTGGGCGAACGCGCTCGCGTCCGTCGGCGTCGCCGGGACAACAGTGCATCGGGGGCCGATGGTTCGCACGGATTGGTCGTCGCTGATCTGCTTCGCCGGACTTGGGGCCGGCGAGGTCACCGTCGACAGTGCGAAAGTGGTCGGAATCTCCCAGCGCCGGAGCCGGGTCGGCGCGCTCTTCCAGTGCGGAGTGGTCCGACGATGGGAACCCGCTGCGTTCGTGAGCCTGCTTCGCTTCCCCGATGAGGCCAGTGGAGCGAACGCCCTTGCCGCCGCTGGCGTGGCCGGCCTGGACCTCGGCCGGGCCGCCGACGAGGCATTCGGTCATTTCCTCACCAACCTCGATGAACTCCACACTTGGGTGGTGGGGGCTAGCGTTTCGGCGCCGTGAAGCTCCGTTTCGACATCGTCGCCACCGACGGTGACGCCCGAGCCGGCGTCGTCCATCTACCTCGGGGCACGTTCCAGACGCCGGTGTTCATGCCGGTTGGTACCCGTGCGGCGGTACGGTCGATGACGGGGGCCGCAATGGAGAACCTGGGCGCCGAGATCATCCTCGCCAACACGTACCACCTCATGCTCCGTCCGGGCGCTGACCTCATCGCCGAGTTGGGCGGACTTCACGAGTTCTCCACCTGGCCAAATCGCATGCTCACCGACTCCGGCGGCTTCCAGGTCTTCTCGCTCGACCCGAAAGTGGACGACGACGGGGTCACCTTCAAGAGCGTTTACGACGGCTCATACCACCGCTTCACGCCGGAAAAGGCGGTCGATGTGCAAGAGCTGCTGGGAGCCGATATCGCCATGGTCCTCGACGTGTGCCCGCCGCTGCCATCGACGCCGAAGGTCCTGCGTCTAGCGGTGGAGCGCACGGCGGCCTGGGCGTTGCGTCAACGACTCGTACATCAACGAGCCGACCAGGTGCAGTTCGGCATCGTGCAGGGCGGCACCGACCTTGCCCTGCGCGCAGAGTCGGCCGAGCGCACCGTCGACATCGGTTTCGACGGCTACGCCATTGGGGGGCTGTCGGTCGGGGAGTCGCGAGACGAGATGCTCCCGGCGATCGAGGCGACCAACGCTGTTCTGCCCGCCGACCGGCCGCGCTACCTCATGGGCGTCGGTGACCCCATTTCGCTGATCGAAGGCGTCGCACGGGGCATCGAC
>JANLQX010000278.1:0-2641 GCA_031368095.1 Actinomycetes bacterium
GCCCCTGGGGGGGGGGGCCCCCACGTCGACCTTGGCGCGGACGCGAAACGGCCCGCGCTGGAGATCCAGAGCGGGCCGTTGTGCGAGAGGTAAGCAGGACGCTTACATCTGGATCAGGCGGGCTTGAACGCCTTCGCTGCCGCAGAGTTGTACGGCTTGATCGCGGCCAGGGCACCACGGGATGCGATGTCCACTTTGTACATAGTGATGCCGGTTGGAGCCTGACGGCTGCCCGGCGCACCATAGGTCCACTCGGGGAAAAAACCTCCGAGTGGAACGGCGCCGAGGCCGGCCATGGCCTTCTGCAGTCCAGCTCGCGAGATGTCGCCGTTGGCGACGCCCTTCTCGAGCAAGGCCACGACAGTTTCGGCTTGGGCGTATCCCCACGTGGTTGCCGGGTTCGGAACGTTGATCTGCTCCGGCGCATACTTGCGGAGGTCGGCCATGTGCTGCTTCATGCCCGGGTTCGACTCGTCGCCCCACTGGGTGTTGTCACCGGCAACGATGAACTGCCGACCGTAGGCGTCTGAGTTGGCCGGAACGACCGTCTTGCTGGCGAACGACGGGCCGATGAGCAGGAACGTCGGGTTGTAGTCGATCTTGGCGCCTGCCGAGAGAAGGCCCGGCGTGTGGAGTTCACCGGAGACCGTGGTGAGGATGGCGTCGCAACCTGCGCTCTTCATCTGGCCCATCACGGCGTCGCCTGACGAATACTTCAACTTCGGTCCGGCGTTGAACTTGAGTTCTTTCAACGCAACGTCGAAGCCTTCTTCGCCGGTAATGCCGTAGGCGCTGTTGAGGGCCACCGAGCAGATCTTCTTTCCTGCGCCGCCACCCTCCTTCAGGTAGTAGTCGATGAGGTTGATGCCCTGTGTTTGGTAGGTACTACCGACGGGGAGCATCGATGGGTCCTTGACCCACTGCGCATCGAGGGAGATCGGCGACCCAATCATGGCGTCGGTCGCCATCGTCTTGGTCAAGGCTTGCGCGAGCGGAGTTCCGTAGATCTGGCCGATCATGACGACCTTGTCTTTGATCTCGGTGTAGGCCTTGGTGGCTTCACCGACGTCGTAGTACGTCTCCTTGAAGAGCGTGTCGAGCTTGTACTTTCCAGCAACCCCGCCGGCATCGTTCACTCGGCTGATGTACGCATTGAATCCGGCCGTCAACGCTTTTCCGCCGTCGGCGAAAAACGCTGAACTCGGGAACTGGGGGCTGAATGCCACGTTGCCGATGTAGCCGATCGTGATGGTCTTGCCGTCAAATCCGGGCACGGCTGGAAGGCCTGTCGCAGCTGGTGTAGCCGCCCCGCCGGTTGCGGCCGGAGCTTTTGTCGTGACCGGGGCAGCGACCTTTGCGTAGACCCGCGATTTGCCTTTGGTGACGCAGGTGAGCTCGCCCACCACCTCGCCGACCTTGCGGCATTTTGCTCCGGCCTTGGCCGACGCAGAGAAGGCCGGCAGGGAAGGCAGGGCGACGACCGATGCCGTCCCCAGCACGAGAAGAGCTCGGGTGATGTGCTTCATGTAGTTGGTTCCCCTTGGTTGGGTGGTGTTAGTAGGTGACCGGAGTCACGTGTGCATGAATTCTGGCACACGGCACCGTGAGTGATTGGTTGCCGACGTTCCGTAATTCGACCGTGGACAGTGATGCAACCGGCGGATCCTCAGGACGAAAACGGAAACGTGCGGAGCCACCGTCGAACTCGGTGCCAAACCCCGACGAGCCCAAGAGGGAAGAACCTGAGGAACAGAACGATGAGGAGACCGTAAAAGAAATCGGTGAAGACAAGGAACGTGAAGCCGCGCTTCGCCGGATCGATCTGCACCCCCGGCAGGTGCCGCAAGAGCTTCTGTTGGGTTTCGAACAGCGTCTTGATGGCATCGAAGAACACTGCGAACGCAATCGCCCCCAGAACTGATCCAAGGAGTGAACCCACACCGCCGATGATGATCATGGCGACGAAATTGATGGAGAAGCTCAAATTGAACGACGCCGGGTTCACGTTGCCCAGGAAAGATCCGTAGACCGCCCCAGCCAACGCAGCACACGCTCCGGAAACTGCGAATGCCCAAGTCTTGGTGTACCGCTGCTCCACCCCAATCACCTCGGCCGAAAGATCTCGGTCACGAACGGCCATCATCGCCCGACCCTGTCGGGAACGAAGGAGGTTCCGGGCGAGCAGCACGACCACCAGAACGACTGCCCAAACAAGCCAGAAATAGCCCTGCTTGGCGTTGAAGAAGAAGTTGTCAAAAAACACCGTCTCAGATGTGTCCTTCGACTTGAACTCGATGAGCTTTCCGGGCCACGGACTGAAATGAAAACCCGGGAGGTCGGTCCGCGGGGCGACGTCACCGCCAGTGATCGATTCCCAGTTCTTCGAGACGTGTTCGGCCAGAAATACCAAGAACAACGACACCATTGCCAAGTAGTTTCCGCGCAGGCGAAGAGCGAAGGGCCCAATCACGGCGCTGATCAGCGCTCCGAAAACGGCGGCGAGGACCAGCCAGACCACCGAGGGCACTTTTCCATCAAGCAGATCAACGCCGAAGTAGCCGGTGGAATACGCGCCTAGGGAGATAAACGCGGCGTGCCCGAGCGATATCTGACCGACCGCCGCGATCAGGCCGAGGCTGAC
>JANLQX010000294.1:0-8246 GCA_031368095.1 Actinomycetes bacterium
GAATCACATCACCCGGTTCGAGGGTGATGAGCCGAGCGAGGTCGGCAACCAGGTACGCCATGTCCCAGGCCATCTCGTCGGTCGAACCGTCTTGGCGAAGGATCCCATTGACGTAGGTCTTGATCGACTTCCCCGCCGGATCCCAGCCGCGCACGTAGCCGGGGCCGAGCGGGCAGAACGTATCGGCCCCTTTGACGCGGAGCATCGAACCGGAGTCGGTGTCGCGAAAATCGTGGAGCCCGAAGTCGTTGGCGATCGTGTACCCGCCGATGTACGGCGCGGCGTCCGCGTACGACACATTCCGACAGCGTCGGCCGATCACGATGGCGACTTCGCCCTCGTAGTTCAGCCACTTGCAGTTGATCGGCCGAACCACATCGCCCCCATGGGAATTGAGCGACGACACCGGCTTGTGAAAGTAGGTCGGCGACGGAGGAAGCCGCGTACCGAACTCCCGGACGCGGCTCACGTGGTTGAGATGGGCACAGATGATCTTGGTCGGGACCACCGGCGGAAGATGCACGGCGTCGGCGACAGCGACCGTCCGACCATCGTCGACTCGAAGCACCTCGCCCATCCGTTCGACCTCGACGATGGCGCCGGCCAGCAGGATGCGTCTCGTTTCGCGTAGCTCTGGCACTTGGCCTCTCCGGTATCGTTTGCTCCCAAACGATACGCTACGGTCCCATGGCCACGCATTCGTCGCTCTCCGGCTTCCTCTTCCCGCGAACGGCGACTGGAGCATCCTCGATGCTCCCCGGGCCGCCATGGCATTACTCCGGCGAGATGCTCACCGTTGAGTATCGGACCGACCCGGCCGCCGTGGCTGCGCTGCTCCCGAAACCCCTCCAACCCGTTCACAACGACGAGGATCCGGGCGCCGTGGCCGTAGTCTTTGCCGACTGGCAGTCATGCTCCGACGCCCATGAGGAAGTCACCGACCCGGTGCGGTCGCAGTACAAAGAAGCTTTCGTCGTCGTCCGCTGCCGCTGGCAGGAACAAATCTGGTCACGGTGCGTCTACATCTGGGTCGATAAGGATTTCGCCATGGTGCGCGGCCACTTCCAGGGGTATCCGAAGAAGCTGGGCTCCATCTGGATGACCCGACCGATCACCGTTGGACTAGCCGGCCCCCGCCTCGAACCGGGAGGGCGATTCGGTTCCACCGTCGCCGCCTCCGACCGACGACTTGTCGACGTCGGGTTCACCATCACCGGACCGAGCGACGGCGCTGGCTTCGTCAACGGACACCCCATGTTGCACTCGCGATGGATGCCGGCGATCGAAGCGGACGGCTCCGACGACCTTGATGACCTCGTCACCATGCGGGGCATCAATGTGGAGATCGGCCGTCAGTTCCTCGGCACGGCGACGCTCAGCTACGGCGCGTCACCCGTCGAAGAACTGGCGTCGATCGCGCCTCACGAAATCATCGGCGGTTACTGGCGCGAAGTCGGCACCACCTTCGCCGGTGGCACCCGCCTCGCCGACCACCACTAACGCCGAGGTCGCCAGGTCACACCAGACCGAGAATGAACTCGGCGTGTTCGTCGCTCACCGGTTGCACGCTGAGGCGACTCCCCTTTTGCAGCAGTGTCATACCCGTCAGTTCGCCTGCATGCGTACGAAGTTCGTCGAGGGAGACCAACCGGCGGAACTTCTTCACAAAGGCCACGTCGACGAGCCACCACCGCGGCTTCTCGGCTGGGGAGTCAGGGTCGAAGTACTTGGAGGAGGGATCAAACTGGCTGGGGTCGGCGTAGGGCTTCGATGCCACTTTGGCCAGTCCTGCGACCCCGGGGACCTTGCAGTTCGAGTGGTAGAAGAACACCCGATCGCCCACGACCATCTGCTTCAACATGTAGTTGCGGGCCTGGAAGTTCCGCACGCCGTCCCACGGTTCGCGCTTGCGGGCCTTGAGGTCGTCGATCGAGAAGGACTCCGGCTCGGACTTCATCAACCAGCTAGCCATCACATGTCTTTCGTAGGTGTGCTTACTTTACTGCCATTACCGCGAGCGCAGACTCGCCGGCCGCGTTGACCACCGCGTCGAGGTCAGCGGCGGTGTGGGCAAACGACGGGAAGAGCGCCTCGTAGGCACCCGGAGCCATCGCTACCCGGCGCGACAGCATCTGATGAAAGAACGGGGCGTAGAGGCCGTTGGTATTCGCCGCTTTGGCCTCGTCGTAGTTGGTGACGGGCGCCGCGCTCAGCTGGAGACCCACGATGGTGCCGATCTGCGGGACCTGGACGGGCATACCTGACGCCGCAATCGCGTTGCGAAGCGCACGGGCAAATGAGGCGGCACTGGCTTCGAGTTCGGCGTAGGCCTCGTCGGTACACAACGAGAGCGCCGCCAGACCGGCGGCCATAGCCAGGGGGTTGCCCGACAGCGTGCCGCCTTGATAGACGGGGCCGAGCGGGGCGAGGTGACTCATGACGGTCTTGGATCCACCGAACGCGCCGACCGGGAGTCCACCGCCAATGATTTTGCCGAAGCACCAGAGGTCGGGGGTCACGCCCGACCACGCCGTTGCCCCGCCGTTGCCGAGACGGAAGCCGGTGATCACTTCGTCGAACAGCAGCAACGCGCCGGCGCGATCGCACGCCTCTCGCAGCGCCCGCAAGAAGCCCGAATTCGGCCCCACGAGGCCCATGTTGGCCGCCACCGGTTCCACCGCCACGACGGCGACGTCGGAGCCAATCTCGGGCACCACGTTGTAAGGCGCCACGATCGTGTCGGCCACGGCCGACGGCGGCACGCCATCACTACCGGGAAGGCCGAGAGTGGCCACACCGCTCCCACCCGCGGCCAAGAGCGAGTCGCTGGCGCCGTGGTAACAACCGGCGAATTTCAGCACCTTGTGGCGACCCGTGATTCCACGGGCCAACCGGATCGCGCTCATCGTTGCCTCGGTGCCGCTGGAGCACATCCGCACCATTTCCAGACCCGGGACGCGTTCGCACATCGCCTCGGCGAGGACGATCTCGCGATAGGTCGGCGCACCAAAGGTGGTGCCCTGCCCGGCGCTCGCCCGGATGGCCTCGACAACCACCGGATGGGCATGACCCACGATCGACGCTCCGTAGGACTGCACGAGGTCGATATAGCGAGTGCCTTCGACATCCCACACGTAGGCACCTTCTCCGCGGGCCACGACGTAGGGAACGCCACCAACGCTACGAAAGGCGCGTACCGGAGAGTTGACTCCACCAACGAGGACCTTTTCTGCGCGCGCATAGGCCGACTCGTTCGTGGTGTGACAGACGCTGCCGTCGGCGGTTGCACAGTCCACAGAGCCGTCGAAGGGGCAATCAGTACGTGTACAGATCATCGCAGCACCGTGGCGGCCAGCTCGTGGGCAAAGTAGGTGAGGATCATGTCGGCTCCGGCTCGCTTCACGGCACTGAGTTGTTCCAGGGTCACGGCGGGTCCGTCGATCCAGCCGCGCTCGGCGGCGGCGTGGATCATGGCGTACTCCCCACTCACGTGATAGGCAGCAATCGGCACATTCGTCAGCGCGCGTACCTTGGTGATGATGTCGAGATACGTAACGGCGGGCTTCACCATGACCATGTCGGCACCTTCGTCGAGATCGAGCTGTACCTCCACCAGCGCCTCTCGGGCATTGTGCCAGTCCTGCTGGTAGCCCTTCCGGTCTCCACCGCCAACAATCTGTACGTCGACCGCTTCGCGGAACGGACCGTAGAGCGCCGAGGCGTACTTGGCCGAATACGCCAAGATCGGCACGCTCACATGATTCGCAGCATCGAGAGCGAGTCGGATCGCTCGAACCTGGCCGTCCATCATCCCGCTCGGGGCGATGACCTGAGCTCCGGCGTCGGCCTGCGCTACCGCTATGCGCGCATAGTTCTGAAGGGTGAGGTCGTTATCCACGTTCCCGACAGCATCGAGAACACCGCAATGACCGTGGCTGGTGTATTCGTCGACACACAGGTCGGCGATGATCACCATGCGGTCACCGAAGTCCGCCCGAAGCTGCCGGAGCGAAGTCTGCACGATGCCCTCCTCGGCCCAGGCTTGGGATCCTTCGGCGTCTTTGGTGGCCGGGACCCCAAAGAGAATTACGCCAGGGACGCCGAGCTCGGCCAGCTCGTGCACTTCCTTTCGCAACGAGTCGAGGGTGTGCTGGAACACACCCGGCAGCGAGGCAATCGGGTTCGGTTCCGTGATCGCCTCGCGCACGAACAACGGCGCGATCAGATCGTCGACGGTGAGGTGGGTCTCCGCAACCAGACGACGCAGTGCCGGGGTCTGGCGCAATCGGCGCGGACGATGCAGCGACACCCTTGTCCTACTGCTGCGCCGAGGCGGTCGGCAGCCCGCCGAGATCGAATCCCTCGACGGCACTGACACCGACGCCAACGGGGCACGACACACCCGTTCCACCCAGACCGCAGTACCCCATTGGATTCTTGGCCAGGTACTGCTGGTGGTAGTCCTCGGCATAGAAGAACGGGCCGAGGTCGACAATTTCGGTGGTGATCTCGCCGAAGCCCTTTGCGCTCAGGCGCTCTTGGAACGCCGCCTTGGTCGCCTCGGCAATAGCCCGTTGCATTGGTGTGTGCACATAGATTCCGCTGCGGTACTGCGTGCCGACGTCGTTGCCCTGCCGCATCCCTTGGGTCGGGTCATGGTTCTCCCAGAACACCCGGCACATCGCCTCGAAGTTCGTGAGCTTCGGATCC
The DNA here is from genome assembly GCA_031368095.1 of Actinomycetes bacterium. Classification (GTDB taxonomy): domain Bacteria; phylum Actinomycetota; class Acidimicrobiia; order Acidimicrobiales; family JANYDT01; genus JANLQX01. The sequence continues at coordinate 4,711 of JANLQX010000294.1, forward strand.
CACACCACGAGCACGACCTCGTTATGACCGGTTCGACCGCTGCACACTTCGTCATAGGACGGGTTCGGGGTGATGCCGCCGGCGTATCCGACCGCGGTGGTCCACACCCCCGGCGCCTGCCAGAACTTTCGCTCCGCGCCCCAGAAGCAGCCGAATCCGAAAACCGCAGTCTCGAACCCGTCGGGAAAGGGACCGACCATCGGATGGCCGTTCACGTGGTGCAGGGCGCTAACTGGAATCGTCTCCGCGCGCCCAGGCAGGGCGGTGTCGACGGTGGGCAATTCGACGGACTTCCGGAACCAAGACATGGCATCCACGGTACGCCCGTTGCGAACCGACGAACACCGGAGAACCTGAGTACCGCGCCCAAGTCGCCCGTCGCCGCACCCAAGTCCGACCAAAGCGGGCCGCAGCCCCTCAAACGCACGCGACCTGGGCGCGCGAAAGGGGTGACTTGGGCGCGGGCCAAATGGAGAACGTGTGCGGGAGGGCGAGGCGAGCCCAGTCGTGGTTGCGCTCTGACAACTGCACCCAGCGTGAAGGCGATGGAGACAACCACTCTCCAGAATTTTCATTTCTTACCCCGGAGCTCTTTGCGCCACATGATCTTGAGGCCGGACCAGACGTCGTCGATGGCGCAGATTTTCACATCGACGAGCCCCATCGGAAGCACGACGTCGCGCAACACGTCCTCGGTGATGTCGCTCGGGACGAGCTTTCTGGCCGATTTCTTCGGCCAGCAGATCCAGATCATGCCGTCGACGTTGATCTGCTTCGACCACACGGTGATGCCCTGGCGAAGTTCGTTTTCGTGAGTGACGAAGGCCAGGAGGATGTCGACGTCATTTGCGTCGGCGGGGGTCGTTGACGCGATCTCGAATGGCGTCGGGCCGACGCCGTTGGCCCACCCGATCGCGACCGACGACGTGTCTTTTACCCCGATCTTCTTCGGCAGGGGCGTCCCCGAGTAACCGGCCATGTCCCAGTCTGCCCGAGGCACACCAGATGCACGGCGTCGTTACTCGGTGGAGAACTCCTCGAGCGTCGCGTCGCGATGGTGGTAATCGCTCGCATGGTCGGTCCACCAGGCCTGGGTCGTTCGTAGACCGGTGGGCGGGTCCAGCGTTCCGGCGCAGATTGACAGGTGCTCCGGCTTGGTGTCTGTGCGCCAGAACAACGACGAACCACACGTGCCGCAGAACCCGTACTCCACGCCCGGACTCGGCTCGAACCAACGCAGCGACCCCTCGCCGGTGATCTCGATGGCGTCGAGGGTTGTCGCCGAGCCGGCCATGAAATGGCCGGTAAAGCGTCGACACCGCTCGCAATGGCAGTTGATCACGTCGCGAGCAGGACCGGTGATGACGAATGACACGGCTCCGCACAGGCAGCGGCCGCGTACGTCGTCCATTAGTTCTTGTGGAGCGCGACGTTCAGGCCTTCCCATTTTACCCCGTTCGGTCGCATCTCCAACGCGCCGGTTTGGCTATGGCGGCGAAACAACATGTTGCTCTCGCCACTGAGTTCACGGGCCTTCACCACGCCCCCGTCGGGCAGGGCAATCAACGAGCCGCCGGTGATGTAGCAACCGGCCTCCACGATGCAGTTGTCGCCGAGCGAGATCCCGAGTCCGGAATTGGCACCGAGCAGACACTTTTCGCCGATACGGATCGTTTCTTTGCCGCCGCCGGACAGGGTGCCCTGGATCGACGCGCCGCCGCCGATATCAGATCCGTCGCCGACGATGACACCGGCACTGATGCGTCCCTCCACCATCGACGCGCCGAGCGTCCCCGCGTTGAAGTTGCAGAACCCCTCGTGCATGACCGTGGTGCCCTCGGCAAGGTGAGCACCGAGGCGCACGCGAGAGGCGTCGGCGATTCGCACGCCTGAGGGGACCACGTAGTCCGTCATGCGAGGGAACTTGTCGATACTATGCACACGTATTTCTGTACCGGCAGCTCGCAGGGCAAATCGAACGGTGTCGAAATCATCGGGGTCGAACGGCCCGAGGTTCGTCCACACGACGTTGTTCAGATGTCCGAACGCTCCGTCGAGAGACACACCGTGGGGCAGGACTTTGCGATAGCTCAGGAGGTGGAGACGGAGGTACACGTCGCTGGCGCCGGTTGGCGCATCGGTAAGCGCACGTATGAACACCACAACAGGTCTCCGGGTTCCGCCGGCGGTGGGGCCTACGTCGAGTGACTGGCGCATTGCTTTCAGTGCATCGACGTTTGGGTGGTCCTGGCCGTCACCTTCGAATGCGGCGAAGGCGGTGATGGCACGATCGAGCGCGTCGGCATGGAGGTCGACTGAGCCGGTGGTGCCGTTCCACTGGGCGAGGTCGGCGAGAACGGCAGCAGCTCCGTGGTTCTCGTTCAAGTTCGCGACGGAAAACGCCGTATCGAGCACCTTGCCCGACGGGGCCACGGTGGCCAAGCCGACGGCAAAGGCGGCCGGTCGGACATAGTCGGGCCGAGCTTCGATGGCGGCCACGTGGGCCCGGAACTCTTCAACGGTGGCAACGGCGTCTGACATGGCCGATCAACCTACCGTCCCGCTTTCGGGGCTGGGTGGTGCTATTCACCTCGACACGACGATTCGAGGTAACGCAGTCACATATATGAGGGCAACCTCTCTCGCGGCGGACTAGCCGAGCAGGGTCACGAGGGTGGTGAGGAGGGCGGTGAGGGTGTGGGGGTGGGCGGTGGCGGTCACTCGGACGCCGGCGGACTCGAGGGTGACCGTGGTTTCGGGGCCGATCGAGACCACCGTGTCGGGCATTGCGTTCGGGCCCAACGAGGCGAGGAACGACTGTGCCGTGCTCGATGACGTGAAGACGGCAGCGTCGGCGGCTCGTACCAGCGGGGTGAGCTCAGGATCAGCGGCCACGCCGACGGTCCGGTATGCCTCCACTTCGTCGACCGTCCAGCCCTTGGCGGCCAGGCCGCGAGGAACCACGTGGCGCGCCACCGCAGCCCGAGGAAGGAGCACTCGACCGGTGCCGTTGGGAAAGGCGTCCACCAGGCCCTCCCCCACGTTTCGATCAGCCACGAGGTCCACGGAGAACCCGGCGTCGGTGACGACCGCTGACGTGCCCGGGCCAACGACAGCCACGCGCGGGAGTGCGCTCGCCACCGCAACGAGTCGAGCGGCGGCGTTGGGCGACGTCAGTACAACCCAGTCGTAGGCGGAAATCCGGGCCACCGCATCGCGTAGGGCCGCGCCCCCGTCGGCCGGGTCGACGATCTCGATCAACGGCACCCCGAGCACCGTCGCCCCCAACGCCCGCAGTTCCCGAGCGAACGGTCCCGCCTGACTCGCCGCCCGGGTGACGACGATCGTGCGTCCGGTCAGCGGGGCCATCACCGGAGTTGGGCGAGGAGCGCCGAACCGCCCAGGGCCAGAAGCTCGTCGGCCAGTCGTGCTCCGAGCGCGAGCCGATCGCCGAGGAGGGCCGTGCCCGTGCGACGAAGCACCTTGCTCCCGTCATGGGCGGCTATCAGCGCGTCGAGCGTGATCGTGTCGCCATC
>JANLQX010000295.1:0-16656 GCA_031368095.1 Actinomycetes bacterium
AAGATCGCCATAGAGCGGTGAGCCTGTGGCCTGAGCCCCGGCAGACAACGACTTGAACTCCGCGGCCAAGCTCGTCTGGTTTTCCGTGGACATTCCTCCAATGTATGGGGAAGAAGGAAAAATTCAGAAGTTCTTTCGAAATCCCCTCGCTGAAACCTCGGTTTTGTCACACCCCTTTCCGTACAATGAAACCCATGAAGATTGTCGATCCAGTGGAGCTGATGAAGGGGTTCCGTCGTGTCGATACTTCAGTTGCCGAACCAGTTGAACTCTGCGGTGTGCTCGATGATCTCCGCCGTGTTCGGGCCCGATTGGATCTTGTCAAAGTCGCGGTCGCTGCACGGCTCAGGGCAACCTCCGCCACTACTGAACGAGATGTCTCGAAGGGTGCGCAACGGGCGAGCCGGCATGGGAGCAAGGTCCTCAAGCGGGCCGCCACGCTCGACGAAACACCATCACTCGGGCACGCACTGGATAGCGGCAGCCTCAGTGGTGACCACGTGGATGTCTACGCCAAGGTGCTCGGATCGCTCGACGGCTCAATAAGAGCGCAGCTCGCTGAAGCCGCTCCGGCACTCATCGAAGCAGCCGTCCACGCCCGACGAGTTCGCAACATCGCTGAACGCTGCTGCGGAGCAGATCGCCGCCGACGGTGGGATGGCGCGGTTGGAGCGCCAGCGACGAGCGGCGCGTTTGCGCACGTGGATGAACAAGACAACGGGAATGTGGCATCTTTCTGGTGCGTTCGATCCCGAATCAGGTGTCGTGCTTCATGGTCGGCTCGAAGCCGCGATGGCGGCGATGTTTGCGGCGAGAACGCCGTCCACGACACCGAGCGATCCGGGTGAGAAGCAAGATCACCTCCGCGCTCTTGCCCTGTTGGCAATCACCAATGGATCGGCCTCGAGACCGTCCAAACCAGTGGCAAACGGAACCGATCAATCTGGTGAATGGGACGCCTTCGCCATGGCACTCTCAGGCACCGGCAAACGGTTCGGTCGACCAGAAGTCTCCGTGGTGATCGACACCACCAACCTCGGACCTGATGGGAAACCGACTGTTGACTGGGGCATCCCGGTGACCATTCCGTGGTCACGGATCCAGGACCTCTGCCGGACAGCGATCGTCCGGCCGGTCATTGTCCGCGAGGGTGCGGTGATAGACGCCGACGGTGAACTCAACCTCGGCCGGTCTACCCGTCTCGCCAACCGAGCCCAACGGCGTGCTCTGCGAGCGAGCTATGCCACCTGCGCCGTCGACGGGTGCAGCGTTTTCGTTCAACCACACGAAACCGCATCACGTGCACTGGTGGCGAAACGGCGGACCCACCGACATCGCCAATCTCCTGCCCTTGTGCAGCAAGCACCATCACCTCGCTCACGACGGCGGCTGGCTATTCACGCTCGGACCGAACCGAGAGTTGACGATCACGCTCCCGGATGCTCAGGTCATGAGGACTGGACCGCCGAGCCGACGGGCGGCGGCATGACGCCGGACATCGCGTGGCGAAACGCCTCATTTGGACCGAGGGGTCCCGGTAGGGTCTTTTCGTGACCTTTGTTGCCGTACCCCTGCGGGCCACCGACGAACAACTTGCTGGCGTCACGTACAACGAGCACGGGCTGGTGGCCGCCATCGTGCAAGACGCCGCCAACGGGCAGGTGCTCATGTTGGCCTGGATGAATGCGGACACGCTCCGGATGTCGTTGGACGAGGGCCGGACCGTGTTCTGGTCGAGATCACGTTCGGAGGTGTGGCGCAAAGGTGACACCTCGGGCGACAGGCAGTTTGTTCGCCACGCGTTTTACGACTGCGACGGAGACACGCTGCTGTTCGTCGTCGATCAAGAGGGCCGCGGCGCCTGCCACACCGGCGAACGCTCATGCTTTTACCGCGCCTTCGGGGGTGACGCACCGTCCGGCGGGGGTCAAGCATGGAGGGCCTGAAACCGCCGCTCGACGAGTTCCTGGTCATGGCGGCGACCCACACGGTGGTTCCGGTCTGGCGGGAAATGATGGGCGATCTCGAGACCCCCGTGGCGGCGTTCGCCAAGCTCGTGGGCGACGGTGCCGGGTTCCTCCTGGAGTCCGTCGAGCACGGCGGCCGTTGGGGACGTTTCTCGTTCGTTGGCCGCAACCCGGCCGCCACCATCGTGTCCAGACGTGACGATCATGGCGTCGCCACGCTCACTGTCTCGAATGGAGCATTGCCCGGCCACGTGTCCATCGATCGCGGCGTCTTGGCCTGCCTCGAAGATCTCCTCGCCCATTTCCGGGGACCGCAGCATCCCAACATCCCGCCCCTCACCGGGGGGATCGTGGGGTACTTCGGCTACGACACCATCCGCGAGATCGAACGGCTGCCGAATCCGCCCACCGACCACACCGGACTTCCCGATGCGGTATTCACCGTGGTGGGATCGGTCGCGGCCTTTGATCACTGGCGCCATCGCGTGTTCCTCATCGACAACGTGCTCACCACCGGCGATGCCACAGTTGATACGCGCGCCTACGAAGCGGCGCGGGCTCGTATCGACCAGATGGCGGACGATCTCGGCCAACCGTTGGCGTACACGCTCGTGCCGCCGCCCGATGCGAGCGATCCTCGACCAGAAACGACGGCGAGTGTGTCACCGGAGCAGTACCAGCGCGCCGTCGAAGTGGCCAAGGAATACATCCTGAATGGCGACATCTTTCAGGTCGTGCTGGCCCAACGATTCGACCTTGATCTCGACGCCGACCCCTACGACGTGTACCGGGTTCTTCGGCTGGTCAACCCCAGTCCGTACATGTACCTGCTCCGCACCGATGAGGTCACCGTGATCGGCTCGTCACCGGAGCCGATGGTGCAGCTGCTCGATGGCAAGGTCATTTCTCGGCCGATTGCCGGCACCCGTCGACGGGGGCAGACCGACGAAGATGATCGTCGTCTCGGAGCCGAACTGCGCGAGCATCCCAAGGAAGTGGCCGAGCACGTGATGCTCGTGGATCTGGCGCGAAACGACGTTGGTAGGGTCGTACAGTTCGGTACCTGTCGGGTGGAGGAACTGATGACGCTGGAGCACTACTCACACGTGATGCACCTCACCTCGCAAGTGACCGGCACACTTCGAGAGGGGCTGGGGCCGATCGACGTTCTGCGGGCAACGTTTCCCGCCGGAACCGTGTCGGGAGCGCCCAAAGTACGGGCGATGGAAATCATCGACGAGCTGGAGCCATCACGACGCGGACCGTATGCGGGTGTCGTGGGCTATTTCGACTTCGCCGGGAACCTTGACACCGCCATTGCCATTCGCACCATGTTTGTCACCCCCGACGGACGCGCGTCGGTACAAGCCGGCGCTGGCATCGTGGCTGATTCGGACCCGAAAGCCGAGCATGACGAATGCGGCTTCAAGTCGGCGGCGCTGTTGGCCGCGGTACCAGCGGCACGACGGATGAAGCGAGTGAAGGAGCGATGAGCGTGATGAAGCGAGATGTGATCGACGCGGTTGGGCCTGACACCGTGAAGTTCTTGCATTCGCAACTCTCCCAAGACATCGCCTCGATGACCGGGGGAGAGGTTCGCTGGTCGTTCCTTCTGCAGCCGACCGGGAAGATGGTGGCGCTGGTGCGAGTGGTGCGCCACTCCGACGGCGATGGTGTGTCGCTCGATACCGACGCTGGTCATGGTGACGCCGTAGTCGAGGCACTCAGCCGCTTTAAGATCCGGACGAAATGCGAGCTGAAGCTCCGTCCATCCGTTTCGTTCCTCGCCACGTGGAAGACGCGTCTGCCGGACCTCGCCGAAGGCCCCGAAAACGGTGCGCCTGACGACGCCTTCGCGGCAATTGTTCACGGCTTTCCGGCGTGGGGTGCCGACCTCGACGAAAGCACGATCCCCAACGCCACCGGGCTCGTGGGCGACGCAGTGAACTTCACCAAGGGCTGCTACACCGGTCAGGAGTTGGTCGAACGGATCGACTCCCGGGGCGCCAATCTGCCTCGACGGCTCGTCGGAATCGACTTTGCCGGAGCGGCCAACGTTGGCAGTCTGGTTGCTGGCGACGCCCCGGCCGGGACGATCACCAGCGTTGCGCCAGACCCGCAGACAGGCGGCACGGTTGCGCTTGGCTATGTCGCTCGGGCAGTGGCGATCGGCGACGTGGTGGCAACGGCCGACGGCGTTCTCGGTGTGGTCCGCGACCTGTCGTGACCCGTAGGCTGCCCGTTCTCGGTGCAGTAGTCGGTGTACTTACATTCAGTGCACTGAGTAGTTGCACGCAGAAGGTGGAGATCACCTACCCGGACGTTCCGTCAACGCTCGCGCTTCGACCCACAACCACGACCACGATCGGACCTGACCGATCGAAGGAAACGCTACTTCCGACGCCGGATTCAATGGCGTCTCGGCCGACCACCACGGTGAACTTCGGCACTGGTGCGGTAACGATCGAAGGTCGCGTCGAGGGACCCGACGGTCCTGTTCCGGGAGCGTCGGTTCGCATCGAACGAATCGTCGGGAGCAGCACCGCCGAACGGACGGTGTTCAGCGATAAGCAGGGGCGGTTCGTTCTCGCGGACGTTCCCGGTGGACGCCTCCGGTTTCGAGCGTGGAAGGCACCCGACATCGCCATGGCCCGAAATGTCGTGGTGTTCGCGGCAGGCGCCACGACCGTGTCGTTGAAGGCGGAGCGGTTCGCTTCCACCGACGTTCGTTGGGCGGCGGCCCCGTCGTCGCCGATTGAGGGTCAGGCGGTCAATCTCGTCGTGCAGGTGAGTCGACGTCGGGTCGATGACGGTGGCGTCATCGGCTTCGAACAGATCACCGGGCTGGCGGTGCGGCTGATTCCGCTTGGGTCGTTGCAGCCCGACGGTGCTTCCGAGCGCCTCACCGACGACAACGGACGAGCGTCGTTTCCGATGCGATGCAACGCCGCTGGCCCGGCCCAGATTCGGGCCCAATTGGCCTCCGGTGAAGACGCCACCCTCGAACTGCCGTCGTGCCAACCGCTCCCGACGACAACGCTTCCGCCGCCCCCACCTTCGACCGAGGGGCCAACGGTCCCGCCGATCATCGTGCCCGACTCCACGACAATCCCGGCGTAGGAGCAGCCCGTTCGTTCCTGTATTTGGTCAGTTGCCGTCTCGTTCGGGGAGACTCGGGCCTCCACCGAAACATACGTCACCAGGAGAGTTCATTCGTGGTTGCAGCGAACACCCCCAACACGCCCGATGTTGATGTTGTCGTCGTCGGAGCCGGGATGGCCGGGCTGTACCTGATTCATCGTTTTCGCGCCATGAATCTGTCGGTGCGGGTCATCGAGGCCGGTGACGATGTCGGGGGCACCTGGTACTGGAACCGCTACCCCGGGGCGCGCTGCGACGTACAGAGCGTGGACTATTCCTATTCGTTCGATCCGGCTCTCGATGCGGAGTGGACATGGAGCGAAAAGTACGCACCACAGCCGGAGATTCTTCGTTACCTCGGTCATGTGGCCGACCGCCACGATCTACGTCGAAGCATCACCTTTTCGACTCGCGTCGAGGCGGCGCAGTGGGACGAGACGGCATTGACGTGGTCGGTTCGAATCGGTACCGGCGAGACCATCAGCTGTCGGTACTGCGTGATGGCCACGGGTTGTCTCTCCATTCCGAAAGAGATCGACATCGAAGGGATTGAACGGTTCACCGGGGAGACGTACTTCACCAGTCGTTGGCCGCACGAGGGCGTCGATCTCACCGGGAAACGGGTGGCGGTCATCGGGACCGGGTCATCCGCCATCCAGTCGATCCCGATCATGGCGGCCCAGGCATCCGAGTTGACGGTGTTCCAGCGAACCCCGAACTTTTCCATTCCGGCCAACAATGGCCCCACTCCGCCGGCGAAGTTGGAATCGCTCGGCCGGGGCCGACCTGAGTATCGCCACGCGGCCCGGAGGTCGTCGGCTGGGGTAACCGTCGAAGTCAGTGAAGTAAGTGCACTTATGGTATCGGAGGCGGACCGAACGGCTCGCTACGAACGCGCTTGGGTGGAAGGCGGCATCATGGAGTTCCTCGGCAGCTACAACGATCATCTCGCCAACCCGGAATCCAACGAACTGCTGGCCGAGTTCGTCCGCACTAAGGTTCGTGCTGTCGTTTCCGATCCGGTCACCGCGGAAATTCTGGCGCCCAGGGGATTCCCGATTGGGACGAAACGCCTTTGTGTGGATAGTGGGTATTACGAGACGTTCAATCGGCCGAATGTGAAGGTTGTGGACCTGACGGTCGAACCGATCGTGACGATCACTACGACGGGCGTGGCTTTGGCCGACCGGACTATTCCAGCCGACGTGATCGTATTCGCCACCGGCTTCGACGCCATGACCGGCGCATTGGTGAGCGTGGACATCACCGGTCGCCACGGGGCCACGCTGCGCGACACGTGGTCCAGTGGTCCCACGACGTATCTGGGTCTCATGGCCGCCGGGTTCCCCAACCTCTTCCTGGTTACCGGACCCGGAAGTCCGTCGGTCCTGTCGAATATGGCGGTGTCGATCGAACAGCACGTGGAGTGGATCACCGAGTGCATCGGGTCGTTGGAGGCCGATGGGTTCAGCACGATCGAACCGATCGATGAGGCGGTCGACGGTTGGGTCCAACATGTCAATGACTTCGCCGGGCTGACGCTGATGCCCCAGGCCAACTCTTGGTATATGGGGGCCAACGTCCCCGGTAAGGCGCGAGTTTTTCTTCCGTATCCGGGAGGGGTCGACCGGTACCGGATCGTCTGTGACGAAGTGGTGGCGCGCGATTACATCGGTTTCGAGCGAAGCGGCACGGGTGGCGCGAAACGGGTCGACGGAATCGTCCGCCCGGTCCAGCCCGACGTGGCGATCATGCTGGAGATCATCGAGTCGTTCGGCCTTCCGCCACTCGAGTCGATGACACCGACCGACGTGCGGGCGTTCGTGCAGGCCTCGTCAGCAGCGCGAGCTCCGGGGCCGGTCGTCGGTGAGACCGTCGACGCCGTACTGCCGGGACCCGTCGGAGACCTGGCCTACCGACTGCATCGCCCGTCGTCGCCTGGGCCCCATCCCGTCATCGTGTATTTCCACGGCGGGGGTTGGCTGTTCGGCGATGCCACGTCGGACGACCCGTTTTGTCGGGATCTCTGCGTGCAGGCCAATGCGCTCGTGATTTCGGTCGACTATCGCCATGCTCCCGAAGCGCCGTTCCCGGCGGCCGTCGACGACGCCATTGCGGCCACACGCTGGGTCGTCGATCACGCCGCGGACCTTGGCGCTATCGCGGGAGGCGTGGTTATGGCCGGATGGAGCGCGGGCGGCAACCTCGCGGCCGTCGTGGCCCAACAGGCTCGTTTGGCGGGCTTACCGGTTACTGGGCAAATCCTGATCTGCCCGGTGATCGACGGATCGACGGTCCATCCGTCGCATATCGAAAACGGCAAAGGGTATGCACTCACGGCCTCGGTCATGGCGTGGTTCTGGGACAACTACACCGACCCGAGAGAGCGAGATGACCCGCGGGCTTCACCGTTGCGGGCGGGTTCGCTGGATGGCCTGGCACCGGCCGTCATCGTGACGGCGCAATTCGATCCGTTGCGCGATGAGGGAAACGCCTATGTGGCCGCCCTCCGTCGGTCCGGGGTAGAGGTCCATCACATTGAGGCAAAGGGCCATATCCATACGTCGATCGTGGCCGTGGACATGCTTCCGACCAGCGCGTCGGTCCGCGCCGAATTGGCTGACGCCGTGCGAGTCGTGCTCAGTCGAACGTCTGTCTCAGCCTGAGTTCTTCGGCCCCGATGGCCCAGACACCCTCGGGGCCGCCAGTGGCACTCGGACGACGAAGGTCGTTCCCCGGTCCGATGTCTCGGCGTCGACGGTGGCGCCCATCGCCTCGACCAGCTCACGAACAATCGCCAGTCCAAGGCCCGATCCGATCTGGCGAGTCGGGCGTCGATCCGACGTATACATACGATCGAAGACGTGCGGCAGATCATCAGGGGCAATGCCCGGTCCATCGTCACCGATACGAATCTCCGCCGTCGGCCCGCTTTTGTGGACGAGCGTGACGAGCACCGAATGCCGGGCGAACTTGCAAGCGTTTTCGAGAAGGTTGGCCAGCACCTGCTGCAGGCGCTCGGGGTCGGCGTGCGCCCGGACTCCCTCCTGTGCCTCCAGGTCCAGCAGGAGATCGTCCTGGGCGGCCCGGGGGAGAAAGCCGTCGGCGGTGTCGGTGACGAGATCGGTGAGGTCGATCGAACGGGAATGAAGGGTGAAATTCTTCGACTCCAACTTGGCCAGCTCCAAGAGGTCGCCGACCAGTCGTTCGAGCCGACGCGACTCCGAAGCAATGACCTGCGCGGCCCGCTGGGGATCTGGTGCGGAACCATCGGCCATGGCCTCGGCGAATCCTTGAATGGAGGTGAGCGGGGTTCGCAGGTCGTGGGATACCGACAGCAGGAACTGGCGCTCCTGATTGCGAGCGCGGCCGAGTGATTCGGCCATTCGGTCGAGGTCTCGGAGAAGCTCGCCGATCTCGTCATCGCGTCGGGCCGCTTTGCCAGTGGACGAACCCAGTTCCGTCACCCGCACGGTGAGGTCACCGGATGCAATGCGCTTTTGCGCCAACGTCGCCTCGGTGAGCGGCCGGCTGATGCGACGGGCGAATGCGGCGGCGGCCAACGCCGCCAACGCCAACGCTGCTGCGGACGCCGAAGCAATTGCGATCAAGGCCTGGCGTGGCGTGTCCGGCAGCGGACGGCTGAGAAGCAGTGTGTCGACCGACCCGTTGGACCGCCGAGCAATCCGCACGGCGGCGTAGGCCTGACGACCGAGAATGCCCTGTACCGCTTGTCCGCGAGCGATCGTGCCAAGGTCTTTCGGGGTGATCCGCTCGGTGATCTTGAGCGGCGCCCCTCCGGCTTGGAGCGGGGTGCCGTCAGGAAGCAACACCGGTGGGGCCGCCACCAGTCCGAACTTGGTCGTGTTCTCCTTGGCCGCCGGGTCCGAAGCCGGGTCGACAAAGCTCCACACCGACGCCGTTTCGAGTCCGAGCGCCTCCTTGACCGACTGCAAGCCGTCGAAGCTGGTGGCCTGGCCGCTGCGAACGAGCCGTTCGCCGGACAGCGTGAGGTTTCGCACCGTGGTCCGTCGATCGGAGCTGGTGATACCGAAAAACGACGCGGCCGCGGCCAGGCCCAGCGCCAATGCGACGATGCCGACGATAACGACGAGGAGTCGGCGCCTCATAGGCGGATGAGGGAACTCGGGCGGACCGGCATCAGCCGCCGACGTCAGTTCAGCCGGTAGCCGACGCCGAACACCGTCTTCAGGGTGAAGGTGTCACCCAACTTTTTGCGGAGCTGGCGGACATGGACGTCGACGGTCCGTTCGTCGCCGAACCATCCGGCGCCCCAGACGCCATCAAGGAGCTGCTGGCGAGACAGGACAAGGCCTTGGTTCGAGGCGAAGAAGGCGAGGAGGTCGAACTCCCGGGTGGCGAGGGATACGGTGATCCCGGCCACGTGGACTTCACGGCGGGCCACATCGACCTCGATGTCGTCGATGGTGATGTTCTCCGGACGCTCCTCCTTGGGAGCGGTGCTGTCGAGGCGACGCAGGATGGCCTTGACCCGGGCGACGAGTTCACGGGGCGAAAACGGTTTGGTGATGTAGTCGTCGGCGCCCAGTTCGAGCCCAAGCACCCGATCGATTTCACCGTCTCGAGCGGTAAGGAACAGCACCGGGACCGTGCTCTTCATCCGGAGCCTCTTGCAGACATCGAGTCCATCGAGTTCACCTGGCAAACCGACATCCAAGATCACGGCGCGGGGCCGCTCCCGATCGATGGCAGCCAGTCCGGCCTCGCCGGTGGTGGCCTGGATGACCCGGTACCCGGCCTGACGGAGCGACATGTCCAATAGGTCGGCGATGTTGGCATCGTCTTCGACGACAACGATCGTGCCGTGGTCGTTTTGTCCCATGCCCCATGCTGGCACGTGGTCGCGGGTTCGGGCGGTACCAGTCGACCCGCCCGAGTCGGTGCCAGCAAGTCGGCGTGGGTCGCGCCCAAGTCGACGAAAGATAGCGCTCGGCGGCCCGGCCGCGCCCGACTTGGGCGCGGCAGTGGGCTACTTGGGGGCGTTGGCCCCCCAGTCCGGTTTGCAGCGGTACCGTCGTCGGAATGAGTGATCTCGCCGGGACATACCTGGAGCGCATCGTGACTGCGCACCGTGGGCGGGCCGCGGCCGACGGGCGCGATGCCCGTGAGTTGCGACACGCGGCCCTCTCGTTCGCCGAACCCACGCGTGGCTTTGCTGCGTCGTTACAGGCACCGGGCCTCAGCGTCATTGCCGAGATCAAGCGGCGGTCACCGTCGAAGGGTCCGCTGGCTCCTGACCTAGATCCGACCAAACTGGCGACGGCCTATGAGAGCGGAGGCGCAGCGTGTCTTTCGGTGCTGACCGATGTCGACCACTTTGGCGGATCAGTTGCCGACCTCAACGCGGCCCGAGCTGCGACGTCACTGCCGGTCATCCGCAAAGACTTCACCGTTGCCGAGCTTGACGTGTACGACGCCCGGCTCATGGGCGCCGACTGCGTGCTTCTCATTGCCGCGGCCCTCACCGACGACGAGCTCGCACGATTCCATCAGTGCGCATGCGATGTTGGCCTCGACGCGCTCGTCGAGATCCATGACGAGGCCGAATTGCAACGTGCGCTTACGGTCGGGGCGACGCTGGTCGGCGTGAACCAGCGCGACCTGCGCACGTTCGGCGTCGACCACGAGCGTGCCCTTCGCGTCGGCGCCTCCATACCCGCCTCGGTCGTGCGCGTCGCCGAGTCGGGGGTACGTGGCCCGTCCGACGCCGCCGCCCTCGCCGCCGCCGGCTTCGACGCGATCCTTGTCGGCGAGAGTCTCGTCACCGCCCCCGACCCCGCCGCCGCCCTCGCCGCCCTCCGTCTCGGCCGGTAGCAGCAACATCGTGTCCGGACTCGTTCGACGTCCGGTCGGTGGCAACGAAGTAGGCCGTTTGCCATCGCGCCGATCGACATTGCGCCGATCGAAACGAGCCGGAGTCGCCCTGGCACTTGCGCTTTCGGTCACCGTCGGGGGCTGCGCCAACCCCCAGGAGACGGCACGACGAGGACAGGAGGAACTCGTCCGGCACCAGGACGACCCGCTGCTCAGCGTTTCCGTTCCCGGTCTTCGAGTGGTCTCATCGCGGTCGACCGCGGCGTACGTCGATCAGGGGCCCATCTTCAAGGTCTCCTTTTCGACGGAATTCGTTCGCACGTTTGCGCCGTCTGGCGTTGGCGCCGAACGCGGGTTTGAACTTCTGAAGCTGGCTGTTGGTGAGAGCGGAGCCCGGTTCGTATCGAGCGCATGCAGCGTCCGGCAACGGAGACAGGAGGTGCTCTTCTCCGCCACCGCGAAGGGTGACGAAACAACGGTCACCGTCGTTTTCATGCCCGACGACTTGAGCGCGCCGCTGGAGTTGCATCTGACTGTCGCCTCCGCCGGGCAGTCGAGATCGACCGGCATGACCGATTGTTTGCGGCGCCAACTCGGGTCCAGCGCCTTCGTCTCGGCGTATGCCGACAGGCCGCGGTCGGAGGTGGAACTGTGCGGGCTGCTGACCGATGAAATCCGGCGCTCCGTGTTCGACGGCCAGATCGGTTCGACCAGCAAGGTCGGCTGCACCGTGAAGGGATCCCACGATGGCCGACAGGCCTATGTGGTGATGGGAGACCTGCGAACGACTGCACTCGTCGACCTTCTCGACAGCGCGCCACCGGGCACTGAGCCGAGTGCCGTTCGCATCGATTCGGGATCGGGTCCCTGGTGGGCCGATCTCCCAAGGCTGCGGACTGGTGGACTTCGGGTCACGTCTGATTCGCAGGCGGTGCTCGGTGCCGTTGTCGGAGCGATCCTTGCGGACGACAGACAGGCAGAACCAGCGGCGTGAAAAGAAGCGGCGCGAACCAGAGAGCGAACCTCGAAACAATCCGGCTTGTGGACGCTGACCTGCACCAGAATGTGGACGTGACCGGACATCTGCGGGCTGCTGAACTTGCCCCGAACGGGTTGTTCGTGAAGATCTGCGGGATCACCAACGAAGAGGACGCGCTTTTGTGCGTGGCCCTGGGCGCCGATGCCCTTGGCTTCAACTTCGTCTCCGGATCGAAGCGTCAGGTTGCGCCGACAATCGTCGCCGACATCGTGAAACGACTTCCGACGGAAGTCATCACGTTCGGGATCTTTCGCGACGATCTTCCGGACCGTGTCGTCGACCTGACGCTTCGTTGCGGACTGACCGGCGCCCAGTTGCATGGCCACGAAAGCGCTGAAGCCACCGCCGAGGTCGTCGGGCGAGTTGGCGTCACGGTCAAGGTGTTCGCCGCCGGTGATCCAGTCATCGGCCGAGCGAAGAACTTCCCCGTCGAGCTGATCATGATCGACAACCCGACCCCGGGGTCCGGTGAGGTCTTCGATTGGTCTTTGGCCGATGGTCTTCCCGGGGGACGCAAGCTGATCCTGGCCGGTGGCCTTGGACCGGTGAACGTGGCGGACGCGATTCGTCGGGTGCAGCCGTGGGGTGTGGATGTCGCCAGCGGCACCGAGTCGTCCGCCGGACGAAAGGATCCCCGCAAAGTTGCGTCGTTCATCCGCAATGCCCGCCGCGCCGCCGAAGCAATCCCCGGCTACGAGTTTGAAGACACTGCGCCCTATGACTGGCAGTCCGAGTAGCGGTGGGTCCGAAGCTGGGGTGGACGCACCACTCGCTGGCAGTCCGAGTCGCTACTGAGTGGTTACGGGTTGGTTGAACAGGGCCGCGAGTGCGGCACGTTGATCGGCGGGCACGGCGTCGAGGACGTCTGACGTGTTCGTTGCCACCGTTGTTGTTTCTGTTCTCCTCGCCCTCGTTGCCTTGGGCTCGGCCACCGCAAAGCTCACGAAGCAACCCAAGCTTGTCGAACAAGTCACCGGCCTGGGTGAGCCGGTTTCCTGGCTGCCGCGTCTCGCCGCTCCCGAAGTTGCCGGCGCCGTGGGCCTGGTGGTCGGGCTCGCCGTACCCGCGATCGGCATCGCCGCCGGCGTCGGTCTGGTCGCCTACTTCCTCGGCGTCGTCGCGGCCCGCGTTCGGGCCAAGGACGCAATGATCGCGTCGCGGCTCATTCTCGCCGCAGTGTCGATAGTTGCGGTCGTCCGTCGCGCCCTCACATGTGAGCGGCCGGAATTCTTGAGTTGGTTCCGATGGAAACGGTTTCCGTCGCAACGACGATGTGCGCTTGACTGGAAACTCCACGAGATCAGGAACAAGGGCCAGTGACCACCATCGAGAACCGACCGACGATTTCTGCTGGTGGCGCGCCGTCGCTCATGGGCGATCCGACCGACGACGGGCGCTTCGGAGACTTCGGCGGCCGCTACGTCCCCGAGACATTGGTGCCGGCCTGCGAGGAGCTCGAAGCAGCCTTCCGAGCGGCCTGGATCGATCCGGCGTTCCGAGCCGAGTATCTGACGATTCTCACCGAATATGCCGGTCGGCCCACGCCGGTCACCGAGTGCTTTCGGCTCTCGGAGAAGCTCGGCATCCGGGTCCTGCTGAAACGCGAAGACCTTGCGCACACCGGCTCGCACAAGATCAACAACGTCATCGGCCAAGCTCTTCTGGCCCGTCGTATGGGCAAGAAGCGAGTGATCGCCGAGACCGGTGCCGGACAGCACGGCGTCGCCACCGCCACGGCGTGCGCGTTGCTCGGCCTGGAGTGCGTTGTGTATATGGGCGCCGTCGACGTCGAGCGACAGGCCCTGAACGTGTTCCGGATGAAGTTGCTGGGCGCCCAGGTGCGGCCGGTCCACTCCGGCTCGCGCACGCTCAAGGACGCGGTCAACGACGCGATGCGTGCATGGCTAGCGGAGGTCGAGGACACCTACTACCTGCTCGGGTCGGTGATGGGCCCCCATCCCTATCCGTGGATGGTGCGCGAGTTCCAACGGATCCTCGGTGACGAAGCTCGTGGCCAGTGCCGCAAAATCTTGAGCGGCGCCGACCCCGACTACATCGTGGCGTGTGTGGGAGGCGGCTCGAATGCGGCCGGTATCTTCGGCGGCTTCGTCGACACCGACGCCAAGCTCATCGGCGTGGAGCCCGCCGGGGGCGCGGCCGTGGGTCACGGGGTGCCGGGCGTCGTCCACGGGATGATGTCGTACCTCCTGCAGGACGAATTCGGGCAGGTACTCGAGGCCCATTCGATCTCGGCCGGTCTCGACTATCCCGGCGTTGGTCCCGAACACGCGCACCTCTCGGCATCCGGACGGGCTCGTTACGTTCCGGCCGACGACGCCGCCGTGCTCGACGCACTCCAAGTCCTTGCCGAGACCGAGGGCATCATCGCCGCGCTCGAGTCGGCCCACGCCGTCGCCGAGGTGATCAGGGCGGCCGGGACCGGTGAGATAGAAGAGGGAGCAACTGTCCTCATCAATCTGTCGGGCCGCGGTGACAAAGACGCCGACCAAGTAATGAACAAGCTCGTCCTGTGCGCGTCACGACCGTGTGTGCCCGTCTGCGAAGGATGCCCCCGCAGGTGAGTGTCAGCCCGACCGGTCCCATCGGGCGTGCGCCGACGTTTGAGGACATCATCGCCACCGGGCGCATCGAGACGGCCTTCCGGGCTGCCCGTGACCGCGGCGCAAAACTCCTCGTCCCGTTCATTACCGGTGGCGTCGATGAGCACTGGACGGAATATGTTCGAGCGTGTGCGGCATCTGGCGCCGACGCCGTCGAGATCGGCATCCCGTTCTCTGATCCGGTGATGGATGGCCCCGTCATCCAGCAGGCCTCGGTGCTCGCGCTGGGCCGAGGCGCCACCCCGCTGTCGGTTTTGACCGATGCGTCCACGGCCGACGTCGGCATCCCGTTGGTCGCGATGACGTCGTACAACATCGCCTTTCGGATGGGGCACGCCCGCTACGCCCGCACCCTCGCCGATAACGGCATCGCCGGCACGATCCTTCCCGACCTCCAACTCGACGAGGCCGACTCGTGGCGCCAAACGGCGGAAGAGGCGGGCGTGGAAAACATCTTGCTGGTCGCCCCGACCACGCCCGACGACCGACTGTCCCGAATCTGCGCGGCGTCGCGAGGCTGGGTCTATGGGATCGGCACGATGGGGGTGACGGGCGAACGAGCGACGTTGGCGGCCAGCGCTTCCGTCATCGCAGCGCGGTTGAAAGCAGCCACCGATCGTCCGGTCCTCATTGGCATTGGCGTGTCCAACGGGGAGCAGGCCGCCGAGGTGGCCGAAGTGGCCGACGGGGTCATCGTTGGTGCGTCGGTCATGCGCAGGGTCCTGGAGGGCGAGGGTCCCGAGGGTGTCGCCCGTTTCATCGGCTCGTTGCGGCGATCTTTGGACGGGGATTGAGCAAAAAACCACGCCGGGTGGACAAGCCCGCCGCCGAAGCTTCGGCGGCACTAACCTGTCGTTGTCCGGCGACTGGTCGGGCTTGTTCGAGGATTGCCCATGACTGACGACACCACGACACCCGAGGATTCCTCGGTGGTCGACGTGGCCGACGCTTCCACGCCCGAAGCGCCCGCTACTGAACTCCACGCTCCTGCCGCCGATATCATCGACAGCGCCGACACCGAATCGGTACCTGAGCCTAGCGAAGCTGCGGTCGCCGTCGCCGAGCCCGAGGCCGTGTTGCCAATGGTCGAAGCATCCTCGACGCACGAACCGCCGTCGACCGAGGCGCCTGCGGTGACGGGAGATGACGAAGCTGCGCCCGTGTTGGCGGAGGTCGCGGTCGACGAGCGCGCGGTTGAGACAACGCCGCCGGTGTTCGTGTACCAACCCGGTGACATCGTGCCGGGCACGATTTCGGTCGTCGGAGCCAATGGGATCGAAGCCGATCTCGGCGATGGCGCGGTCGCCGTCATTCCCCGAGCGGAGCTAGCCGGAACCGATGAACCCGCCGTGGGCGACCCGGTCGAAGGGACGGTCATCAAGCTTCAGACCGGCACGGGGCGCTATGTGATTTCGCCCAAGCGCGCCGCCCGAACCCGTTCGTGGGCTCGCATCACCGCCGCCCACGAGTCGGGCGAGCCGGTCACCGGCAAGGTTCTGTCGACCACCAAGGGTGGCCTGATCGTCGACCTCGGGGTTCGGGCCTTTCTGCCTGAATCGCTGGTCGACGTTCGCCGCGGTACCAACCTGTCCGCGTTGGTCGGCCAAGACGTTCAGGTCGTCGTCATCGAGGCAGAGTTGCTGTCCGGCGAGCGCGCGGCGGTGGAACGTCGCGGCGAACAGGTCGTGGTCAATCGCAAGATGTTGATGGGCAAGGTGCGCGATGAACAGCGCGCCGAGCTGCTCGCCAACATTTCCGTCGGGCAGAAATTTACCGGCCCCGTTACCGCCGTGACCGACTTCGGAGCGTTCGTCGACATCGGCGGTGCCGAGGGTCTGGTTCACGTGAGCGAGCTCGCCCATCGCCAGGTTCGCAAGCCGTCCGACGTGGTGAAGGTCGGAGACATCATCGACGTCGTCGTCAAGGAAGTCCGCGGAGACAAGGGGAAGATCAGCCTGTCCCGAAAAGCGGCGCTCCCGAGTCCGTGGAAGGCGTTCCAAAACGTGCACCAGGTCGGCGACCTCGTCTACGG
>JANLQX010000341.1:0-17474 GCA_031368095.1 Actinomycetes bacterium
GCCGTGCCGAGCCTGGTCGCCCGCAGGGTGAACCGAACCTCGACCGGAGCCGTCGCCAACGCCGCGACGGTGATCGTGGACGGTCCATCGACAACGAGGGGGGAATCGGCCGGAAGGACGATGGTGAGCGAGGCCGGTCCCGTGACGCCGGAGAGGTTCTGGAGGACGGCACCGGCTTCGAACGTGTCACCGAGAGCAACGAAACGTGGCAGTGCGGGACGGACCTGGAAGGGCGTCGAGATCCGCAGCGTCGAATCCGACGAACCGAATCGGTCAGCACCACTGGCCGCCACCGCGATCAGGCGATAGGCGGTGAGCGACTGTGGCAACTTCAACGGAACGGAGGCGGTGCCATCGTCGCCGACGGCTACTGACGCCGACCATGCCGCGAGGATACGGAAGTCGGACCGGACGCCGTTCGAGCTGGCGGCGTCCTCGCCGCCACCGCCGCCAGGCGCGGGTGCGTACGCAGGTGCTTCGTCGCCCTTCTTGTCCTCTTCCAAAGACTTATTGTCGATCGAGGCGAGCCGCATTCGACTGTCGCTCGTGCTGATGTCCTGGGCCACTTCGCGATAAAAGTCGGACAGGAGATCGGGGGTCGCGTAGTTGGTGAGTCGAAGCACCCCTTCGTCGACGGCCCACACGGTCACTTCACCGCGGGCGGGCTTCCCGTCGGCACCAACGACCTTGACCGTGGCCTCGCCGGTTGCGCCGGGGAGATATTCCTTTTGATTGGCGGAGACGGAGACGCGAAGCGCCTTCGCCACCGGGGGCACCGAGAGATTGACGCTCCCGGTCAGCACGGCGGGCGCCCCCGGATCACCATTTGCTCGATCGACCTTGGCGGTCCGGCCCTTCGTCAGCACCACGGACGCGTACACGTTCGGGGTGAAATCGGCGGCGATCGGAACTTCGACCACCGTCGCTGACGAACTCACGTCAAAACGACGCGACTCGATGACGCCATTGCGCTCCAACGTGAGGAGACCGGTCGCGTTTCGGAACGGAGACTTCACTAGGATTTGGGCCACATCACCGGCGGCGTAGGAGTCCTTGTCCGACACCAGTTGCACCGTCCGATCGTCGGTCACCTCCCACGACACCTCACCGGAGCCCACGACGTAGTCAACGAGCCCGGCCTCGATCCCGTTGTTACGGGCATCAGAAGCGGTCACCCGGATCTCGTAGGTTCCCGGCTTCGTCGGAGTGAAGGAAACCGACGCCGCTTTGTCGGTTGCGGTAACGACGGGCGCGGTGGTCACCACTTCTGACCGCCAGTTCCCCTCCGTGACCCGCTGGCCATCGGTGGTTACCCGAGTCACGTTCTTCCAGTCCCACCGAAGCAGGGTGGCCGTGACCGCACGACCGGCGACGAGCCGTCCTGAACGATCGGCGGCCACGATTTCCGCGGTGAAGGCCGAGTTGACCTTCGGGAATGTTCCCGTTCGGCGCACGCCGAGGGAGAACTCCCCGGGCAGCACGAGGGTGGCGGCGCGGGCGGCAAACGCCTGACGGCTGACATCGGAGACTTCCGCCTCGAAGTTGACGTTGAGGGCACGATGCCGGCGAGGCTCCGCGGCAAGGGTTCCCGCGGCGTTGACCACGCCTCCCTCATCCGTGCGCTCGGCCAACGTGGCACCGGTCAATTCGCTCGGCGGTTCACCCTCGCAGGGAAGCGATGCGTCGTAGAAACAGACGTAGTCCCAGGAAAATGTTGCCGGTTCGAGACCTTTGACGGTGACCGGTGGCGTGAAATACGAGTTCGAGATATTCACGTTCCACGACACCGACCCATCGGCGACCGGCGCCCCGAACAGGTACTTCGCGGTGGCGGTCGCCGACAGGGAATCACCCCGAATGACGTCGTCCTTGGCCTTCATATCGACAACAAAATCGGGGCGACGAAACGAGGTCACCAAGAACGATGCATAGGCACCCGGCACGCCGATGGAGTAGCTCCCCTGCGATCCGCCGGAGGGAACGGTGAACACGGTGTCGAACGAACCGGAGGACGAGACCGTGACGTTACGGCGCAACACCCGAACACCACGTGGGTCGTCAACGGTCAGGGGCAACTCGGTGACCGACTTGGGTGGGGCTCCGAGTTTCTCCAGCTCGCGGACTCGGACCACACCCTTGAGATGCACTTTTTCGCCAAGGCGATAGACGCCGCGGTCGGCGAACACGCTCGACGTGAGCGACGAACCCTTCGGGAGCTTGGCGGCGAGGGCAAGCCGCTCGGCACGCTCCGCCTTCTCGCCCACCGTGGCCGAGGTTTCGTCGAACTCGTAGGAGTAATCATCACCCCAGGTCCGCCAGCGGGTCTGGGCGTAGGCCACATCGGCGACTCCGTCGACTTTGGCTTCCACCACGGCGACCACATCGCACGAACTGCATCCAAGGTCGGGAACCGGATCTCCCAAGGCGACCCCATCAGCATCCGTGGTGCCTTTCCAGTATGACGACGCACCGTCGGCGTACAGCAGAACCGTGGCGCCCTTGATGGCTTTCCCTGTGCCGATCGACGTGACGGCCACAAGGACGTTGCTCCGTGAGGCTTTGAGGGTGACGCCAAGGTCGGTCCGCTGCACGATTGCCGATTGCCAACCCATCACCCCACCGACACCGCGCTCGCTGCGAGTTCCTATGCGCACATATGGTGATCCGCTGGCGTTGTAGCGCGACCCCGGCACGATGGCACCGGGACGAACGGCCACGACAAACACGCCGCGCTCGTCGCCACGCCCGCTACTGCCACTGCTGGATTTTTCGCCCGTCGCCGACGAAGCAATCGGAATTGACTGAAATCCAGTCGAATCAACGGCACGATTCACCGCAACCGTGGTGAAACCCTTCTCCGAGAGACGGAACGGCTTGGCTTTCGGTGCACCGCTGAATGACCGGACCGTGGCCACCAGGCGATCACTCGTAATTCGACGAGAGACGATGTCGATCGAGGTCACATTACGAACCTTGGCCCTCAGTGCTTTCGTCGAGGGTTCGACGACCAATTCACCGCTGACCACACGGGTCAGGTTGGACCGCGGGCCGAACGAAACGACGCGCACCGAGTCGTAGCCAAGCGTTCCGCCATCGTCCGTCGGGAGATCAGCATCAACCGTGATCTCGTACCGCGATTGCGGTGCGAATTTGGCCCACTGCAGCGACAGCACATCCTCCGGAAGGATCTCCGTGGACTCGTCCGCCTGAAAGGATGATTCGGCCCCGGTCGCCACGTTCTTGACCGAGATGTGCGACGCCAGGAGTGCGCCGTCGACCGTCGCCCCGATGACCACAATGCCCTGGCCATTGTCGGGATCGCAGCCGGTACGACAGCCGCGAGTCACGACCAGACCGCTGCGGGGCGTCGGGGCGGCACGGACCGCTTTGGCGCGGAGCGCGAGCGGCCCCTCGGAACCGAAGATGCCATCACCGAAGCGCAGAGAAGCCCGGGCGTCGTTCGGCATACGACCGCCGAGACGAAGCACCGTGCACATCGGCGAGTCGGCAACCTTCGGGTCGCACACCACGTCCTCCACGAACGAGACCGGAGCCACCAAGGGCGAACGAGTGGCCATGCCAGCCAACCGAGCTTCGAGCGCGTCGGCGCCCGGGGTGTTTCGCGCTCGCATCGCGACAAGATCGTCAGCCGTGGGCGTATAGCGCGGCACGGATACGGTCACCGGCTCGTACGTTGCCGTGGTCGCGGCGGCCAAGGACTCACCCTTCACGTTCTGCGTGCAACGAACTCGGACCAGTGACGATGACGAGTCGACCGCCGAGACACCATCAGGATAGGGGCCGGCGTCGATGGCGCACGAGGGCCGCACCGTTTCGAATCGGGTCACAACGGGGGTTCCCAAAACGGAGCCGTCGAGCGCTGAGATCCCTGCCAGGGTCACGGTGAACGCGGTCGCCAAAGGCACGGTCTTGGACGGTTCAAACACCAAAGTCCGCGTGGAGGCCCACCGGAACGCTCCGGCAATCGGCGGCACCATCGTCACAAAGGGCGTGGGATCGAGTTGCTCCTCGACGCTGGAAAGAGCCCCAACCGGACGATCGAAGAGCCAGCGAAGAACTACCGCATCGTTCTCCTTCAACCGGCCTTTCGGAGAGTTCAGAACGACCCGAAGCATTTTGTCGGCGGCGACGGCCCGAAGGCTGTCGTAGGAACCCTTCGCCGAGGTCGTGGCAGTAGCCGCAGTCGCACCATTGGGACTCACCGAACTCACTGCGAACGATGCCGTCAGCATGGCAACCGCCAAACCACCCAGCCGGATCCGTGTTCGTGATGGCAGCGTCTTCTTCGGGTTGGCAAGGCTGGTCATCGTCTTGTCCTCTGGTGGCAGTCGCAGCATTCGTTGAGTTTTAGCCGCGGGAATGCCAGTTCCGACGCTCTCCGGCGAGCATCTAGTTCCCGCCTCGCAAAAAACATCGGGAGCAACGGCGGACATCGACAAAGTTTTCGCCGACTTCGCTCAGGTTCCGGGGTGCATCCGTCGATGATCACGCCCGTGCCCCGTCGAATGAGCGAACGCGTCAGTCGGTCCAGGTTGTTCGCGCGCCTCGGCACCCGACGCAGCCTCACCATGAGCCTCGGCGCGGCGTTGGCGATCGGCGGCATCGTCAATGGGGTCGTTCTGGAAATGCCGGCCGCCGCCCGTGACCTCGACAAGGTGCTCGCCGCCGAGGTCGAAACCGCCAGTCAGCAGCTCGACGCATTCACCGGCGGTGCCGCCATCGCCCTTCGGGCCACGGCGCGCCAACCTGACCTGGGAGCGGCTGTCCGCGCCAGCCATGCCTCGTCGGCGAGCTGGGCCGCCACCCAGACCCGGGTTCGCGACAGCCTCGCCTACATGCAAGGCGTCGCTCCCCTCCGCCTGCAGACCGCCACGCTGTACGACTTGGAGGGTCGGACCGTTCTGACGACGGACGGCGCCAGCAGACAGCGTATGGCGCCAGCACCAAACCCCCTCCCCAAGTATCTGACCGATGCCCGCTGGGGTTCCCCCGGATTCATTACGATCTCCAAACCCCGCCGATCCAGCAGTGGCGAATGGGTCCTGGCCGTCGCCACGCCTGTCACCGAGCCGGACGGGCGCAAGGTCGGCATTCTGGAAGCGGAGGTCGGGATCGAAGGTCTTCGACGAAGCTTCGGTGGACGGATCTACCCGACCCTCCTGATTAACGAAGCGCGGGCTTCCGTCGACGTCGACAGTCGGTCGCACCTGGCCCTCGTCAGCACTGCCGGACCGTCGAACGTGGGTCCCGACGCCGCCCCCGGCACCTTCGCCCACGCCTTCGCCTCGGCCGGAATTGCCGGCGCCAAGACCATCGACGGACGGCGCTCGTCGTGGCGTCGCCTGTCGATTGAAGGCAACGAGAACCGCTGGATCCTGGCGGTCAACGACGTGAAGTCCGAGCGGCCCATCGATGGCCTCGGACCGTCGACGTTCGGGCCCCTAGTCACCGGCCTGGCGTTGTTGCTGATCGCCGCCCTCGGCGCGCGGAGCGAACGTGATCGGCTCGAGCAAGCCATGACCGACGAGCTCACCGGCCTTCCCAGCCGACGACTCCTCAAGGACCGTCTGGAGCAGGCGGTCCTCAACGCCAAACGGGAGGGACCCCAAGCCGAGGTCGGGCTTCTTGTTCTCGACCTCGACCGATTCAAAGAGGTCAACGACACACTCGGCCACTCGCTCGGCGACCGGCTCCTGGCCGAGGTGGCCAATCGGCTGCGGGCCACCCTCCGAGAGAACGACACGGTTGCCCGTCTCGGCGGCGACGAGTTTGCGGTTCTTGTTTCCCACGACGATCCGAGCGGCGACATCCAGGTTGCCGAGAAGGTCTTGCGGGCCTTTGCCCAGCCGGTCGCGCTCGACGGACTGCTCCTCACGGTCGGCGCCAGCATTGGTATTGCCCGCTTTCCGGCCGACGGTGATGATCCCGAACGGTTGCTTCGCTGTGCTGACGTGGCGATGTATCACTCGAAGCGCAACCGACTTCCATGGGTCCGCTACGCCGTCGAAAGCGACCCGAGCGACCCGGCTCGACTGGAACTGCTCTCCGACCTCCGGGCGGCGATTGGGACCTCGCAGCTCGAACTTCACTACCAGCCGAAGGTAAACCTGGCCACCGACGAAGTGATGGGCGTAGAAGCCCTCTTGCGCTGGACCCATCCGGTCAAGGGCCCGATTCCTCCAGACACGTTCATCAGCATTGCCGAGCAAACCGGCGTGATGGCCCCACTCACCGACGACGTGTTGCGCAAAGCAGCCCACCAGCTCCGCGAGTGGATGCGCGACGGGCGCGAGTTGTCGGTGGCCGTCAACGTATCGGCCGCCAACCTGACCGAAGGCGAATTCGTGGAACGTGTGCGACGGATTGTCGCCGAAGAAGACGTGCCCGCCGAATTCATCGTGTTGGAGCTCACCGAGAGCGCCGTGATGAGCGACCACCGTCGTGGCCTTGAGGTCCTCAACGAACTTTCGAGCATCGGCTTCCGACTCTCGATCGACGACTTCGGCACCGGCTACTCGTCGCTGTCCTATCTGCAGCGTCTACCGGTCGACGAGCTGAAGATCGACCGCTCCTTCGTGAAGACCCTCATGGACGATCAGGTCAACCGATCCATCGTCCGCTCAACGGTCGATCTCGGTCACAATCTGGGCCTCTCCGTCGTCGCCGAAGGCGTGGAGGACGAGGCCACCCTTCGGGCGCTCGCCGAACTCGGGTGCGACGTGGCCCAGGGCTACTTCCTGTCCCGCCCCCTCCCGGCGCCTGCCCTGGTGGCATGGCTCGACGCCCGCCGGAGCGTGACGACCGCCATTCTGGGCGAGGACTCGGCCACCCTGCACCTGCCCTGAATCACGTCAGCGGCGCTCGCCGCAGGCCGCCGCGTTCAGCGCCGCACGGTGGCCATCAAGCGAACGACCTCGGCGACCACGGACCTTGTCGGCCGATCGTCCACATCGACGATGAGCGTGGCCACCTCGGTATAGATCGGCCCTCTGACCTCAATCAGGCGGGTCAGAACGCCGACGGGGTCGCCGGCCAGAATCGGACGCCCGGAACCCGACCCCACCCGCAGCGTGAGGGTGGCCAAGCTCGCCCGCAACCAGACGACGTCGGCCCATGATCGCAGCAGGGCGCGATTGTGTTCAGCCAGCACCGCGCCCCCGCCGAGTGAAATCACCACGGGTGATTCCCGCCGCAGACAGTCGGACAGAATTTCGCTTTCCTTGGCTCGAAACCACGCCTCGCCATGGGTGGAAAAGATCTCGGCCACGGACAGACCAACGGCGCTGACAATTTCAGCGTCGGTGTCGATCATCGGACGGCCGAGACGGCGGGCGAGGGCGTGCCCCACCGTTGTCTTGCCTGAGCCCATCATGCCGACGAGGCCCAGATGACGGGTCAGCGACACCGCCGGACGACGTCGGTTTGACGAACGCACGAAACGCCTCTGCTCGTCGGAGCGACTCAGCCGGCCTGGACGAGCGATTCGACGTAGGCGCGGTGGTTACGGACGAACTCGTCGACGGTGTCACCACCGAATTTTCGCTGGGCCTCATTGGCCAACACGAGCGACACCATGGTTTCGGCGACCACGCCGAGCGCCGGCACCGCCGTCACGTCAGTGCGCTCCTTGAAGCTCACCGTGGCCTCCTTCGTCGCCGTGTCCACCGTGGCGAGCGTGGGCCGGTTCAGGGTAGCCAACGGCTTCATCGCGGCGCGGGCCACGAGCAGCTCGCCAGTGGTCATGCCACCTTCCGTTCCACCGGCCAACGTGGATTCGCGGCGATAGGCGGAGGCGGCGGCGTCCCACACGATTGGATCGTGGGCCGCGCTCCCCCGTCGACCGGCAACTTCGAACCCGTCACCGATCTCCACGCCCTTCACGGCCTGGATCGACGCCAGTGCCTGCGACAACAACCCGTCGATTTTTCGATCCCAGTGCACGTGGCTGCCAAGCCCAATCGGCACGTTGTAGGCCAGAACTTCGATAATCCCGCCGAGCGAGTCGCCGTCTTTGGCGCACGCCTTGATCTCGGCGATCATCGCTTCCTCGGCTTGCGGATCAAAGCATCGGACGGGCGATTCGTCGACGACCCGGAGGTCGGCCGGGAGAGGCCGGACGCCGGCCTTCGATCGGGCCTGGCCCATCTGGATCACGTGGGAGATCACCTCGACGCCGATGGTTGCCAGGAGCGTCTTGGCCAGCGTTCCGGCGGCGCACCGGGCCGCCGTCTCCCGCGCACTGGCTCGCTCCAGCACGTTACGGGCATCGTCGAACCCGTACTTCTGCATGCCCGTGAGATCGGCATGGCCGGGACGCGGTTGGGTGAGCGGTTTGGTCGTTGCCCCCGGAGCGGCGCTCATCTCTTCGGCCCACTTCGGCCATTCGGTGTTGCCGATCATGATGCTCACGGGTGAGCCGAGGGTGTAGCCGTGACGGACCCCGCCTAGCAGGGTTATCTCGTCTCGCTCGAATCGCATACGTGGACCGCGGCCGTAGCCAAGACGGCGGCGGCCGAGCTCATCGGCGATCTGATCGGCGGTTATAGCCAGTCCCGCGGGCAATCCCTCGACGATGACGGTGAGGGCTTGGCCGTGGGACTCACCGGCGGTCAAGTATCTGAGCACCGAGTCAGTCTACGAGCGGGGCGGCTCGCTATCCGGCTCGCTATCCGGCTAGTGACGGCCAGAGGGAAAAAAGGAGCGCGCCGGCGCAAAGGTACGGGCCGAAGGCGATCTGTGTCTTGAGGCCATCGCGGATGGTGCCGTTGGGCCGCAATCGTTTGGCCACGATCACGCCGAGGCCGAAGACGGAACCAAACACAAAGCCCGCCACCAGCCCGAGATAGATATGCCGCCAGCCGTGCCAGCCGAGAATCATGCCGAGCAGGAGGCTGAGCCGAGCATCACCCTGCCCCATGCCGGTGGGAACTCCGAGGACCAGGAACCACAGGAACGCACTGGCGGCCAAACCGCCGACCACGACTCGGATGATCGCCTGCGTGTCGCCGTCGATCGCCGCCGCCGCCAGGAGCGCCATCAGCATGAGCACCGCCGCCGGATAGACAAGCTTCGTCGGGATCTTGTGAAGTCGGAAGTCGATCATCACCACCGTGACCGCCACGAAGCCGAGGATCAGATGCGCCGGGAGGGCCGACGTCCATCCGACCCGCCATCCAATGACCGCGCTGATGGCGATCAACAGGACCTCGGTCACCGGCTGCTGCATCGCAATCCGTGATGCGCACGAGCGGCACCGCCCGCCTCGGCGGAGGTACGACACCACCGGGACAGCATCGAGCGTCCGGAGCGCGGCACCGCAGTGGTCACATCGGAACGGCAGACGAAGCGGTTCGACGGCGTCGAGCAGGGGCGGCCGAGCGACCATCATCGAAGCTACCGGGGCGGCCACGAACCCGACGAGGAGCCCGGCGCCAATTCCCCATGCCCCGGACACGGCCGACGACCCTACTTCCTGGCTTCCGTTCAGGTTCTCTTGGCACTGCGGCCGGAATATGACCGGAAAGGTATGGATACTGGATTCCATGACTATGCCCCCACTCAGCATTGAGGCCCACGGTCTCCGCAAGACCTTCGGTGAGACCCGGGCCATCGACGATCTCGCCATCGAATGCCGGCCCGGCCAGGTCACGGCGATTCTCGGGCCCAACGGTGCCGGAAAATCGACCTTCGTCCGTATGGTCGCCACGCTGGTTCGGCCCGACGCCGGGACCCTGCGGGTGTGCGGGGTCGATGCCGTTGCCCACCCCGCCGAGGTCCGACGGCTGATCGGTCTGGCCGGGCAGAGTGCCGCCGTCGAGCCGGCCCTGACCGGCCGCGAGAACCTGGTCATGGTGGCCAAGTTGTTCGGCCACAAACGCGCCGTCGCCGAGTCAGCCGCCGACACCGTGCTCGGCGAGGTTGGTCTCGGCGACGACGGTGGTCGACTCGTGCGGGAGTACTCCGGCGGCATGCGTCGGCGGCTCGACCTGGCGGCCAGTTTGGTTGGTGCACCGCGCGTCCTTCTGCTAGTCGAGCCCACCACCGGTCTCGATCCGAGATCCCGGCTCGATCTGTGGGATTCCGTCCGTTCGCTGGTCGCATCGGGAACCGACGTGCTGCTCACCACGCAGTATCTCGAAGAGGCGGACCGCCTCGCTGATCAGGTCGTGATCATCGACCACGGGCGCGTCATTGCCACGGGTTCGCCGTCGGAACTCAAATCCCAGGCCGGCCGTGACGTGGTCGTGCTCACCCTGACGCACTCCGACGATCTCGCCATTGCCGAACCGGTGATGCGCTCAGCCGGAACGGATGAGCCGAGGTATGACCCAATAGCACGTGCACTTACGGTTGCTGTTGACCGTGGTCCCGACGCGTTGAGTCGGGTCCTGGCCGAACTCGCGATCACCACTGTCGGCATCGATGACATCACCTTGCGCCGTCCCACCCTCGACGAAGTTTTTCTGACCCTGACCGGAGCCCCCCGATGACCACCACCATGACGCCCGCCCCAACCACCACTGCTGTAGTACGTGTACGTACGATTTCGGCGCCCGCTTCGCCTCCCACCGCTTTCACTGCCGCCGCCACCTATGCCGGACGAACGCTGCGCCAGTACATCCGTACACCGCAACTCATCATCGTCAACTCGGTCACCTCCGTGATGTTTCTGCTCATCTTTCGCTTCGTCTTCGGTGGGGCGATCAACACCAACGGCATTCCGTATGCGAACTTCCTGATTCCGTCACTGGCCGCCGTCTCCGGACTGTTTGCGGGCGGCGTGGTGGGCGTGGCCGAAGACAGCGAGTCCGGGTTCTTTGATCGATTGCGATCGCTTCCGGTGCCACGCGCGGCAGTGATGTTCGGGCGGTCATTGGCCGACACCGCGCTCATCACCTGGGGTTCGATCGTCACCATCGTCGTCGGGTTTGCCGTCGGCTTCCGACCAAAGGGCAATGTCGGTGAACTCCTTCTCGCCTTCGTCCTCTGCGTGCTGTTCGCCGCGGCTTTCAGTTGGTTGCAGATTTTTCTCGGGCTCATCGCCGGCACCGCACAAGCGGCGCAGGGTCTGTCGTTCAGCGTCTTCCCGTTGATCTTCGTTTCCAGCGCCTATGTTCCCGTGGCTTCCATGCCCGGCTGGATGCAGCCCATTGCACGTCAACAGCCGGTGACCGCCATGGTCGATGCCGTGCGGGCCCTCGTTATTGGCGGCGACACGAACGCGATGTTTGGTTCGTCGCAAACCGTGCTCGTGCTCAAGGCCATCGGATGGTCGCTCGCCATTACCGCGGTGTTCGCCGGGCTCGCCATCCGGATCTTCAACAAGCGCTGAAACGTGGCGGTCGTCCCGAAGGAGGAGGTGAGCGACCATCGCTGACACCAGCGCTCGCATGCTTCGACTGCTGTCACTTCTCCAGGTCCATCGACACTGGCGCGGTGATGAATTGGCGGAGCGGCTCGATGTCTCGGAGCGAACTCTGCGCCGAGACATCGATCGCCTGCGGGGTCTCGGCTACCCCGTGGAGTCGGTCACCGGTGCGACCGGCGGCTACCAACTCGCGGCCGGTTCGACGGTGCCCCCCATGGTGTTCGATCACGACGAAGCCGTGGCGCTCGCGATCGGACTTCGGGACGTGTCACAGAGCAACGATGCGGACACGGCCGAGGCATCGCTACGCGCGCTTGCCAAACTCACGGCGATGCTCCCGGCCACCGTCCGTCAGAAGATCGAACTGATGAGCAGCGTGACCGACACGAACCCGATGATCCGTCGCCTCGCTCCTCCGGCGGCCGAAGTCCTCGGCGCGATTGCCCAGGCCTGTCGCGACAGCGTGCGTCTCACCTTCGACTACGCCGCCGCCGACGGAACTCGCACCACGCGCTACGTGGAGCCGTACCGTCTCGTCACCCTCGGCCAACGCTGGTACCTGGTGGCGTTCGACCTCGATCGCAATGACTGGCGCACCTTTCGAGCCGATCGGGCAATGAACGCCGTTCCGCTTCGCAACAGCTTTACCGCCCGACCCCTTCCGGCTTCCGACCTCGCGCGCTACGTCGACGATCGAATCCGTGAAATGCGACCGACGATCGATGTCGAGTTCGTGGTGTCGGCCGGTGAACTCGACACCCAGCGCGCCGTCGGAACATGGGCGACCGTGTCGCCCGGCCCCCGCCCGGGAACGAGTCGGGTCACGATGACCACCGATTCGTTCGATTGGCCCCTTATCGCCCTCGCCAACGTCGGTGTGGACTTTGAGGCGGTATCTCCTCCGGCATTCGCTGAGCATGTGGCGCAGTTCGCGCTCCGCTC
The DNA here is from genome assembly GCA_031368095.1 of Actinomycetes bacterium. Lineage (GTDB taxonomy): Bacteria > Actinomycetota > Acidimicrobiia > Acidimicrobiales > JANYDT01 > JANLQX01. Next base: position 12,332 of record JANLQX010000341.1, read on the forward strand.
AACCCGGGCCTCCCGCTCCGGGCAAGCGCCCGCTGAGATGCCTACGGGACCTGACGAAGGCTGAGTTCGGCCTCCACCGCCGCCCGCATCACGGCGAGCGGAGCATCCTCGCCGGTCCACAGGTGGTACTGCCGAGCCGCCTGGTGCAGGAGCATCCCCAGGCCATCGACGCAGATGGCGCCCCGAGTTCGCGCCGCCCGGAGGAGCGCTGTTTCCCGGGGGCTGTAGATCAGATCGTTGACGACTTGTCCGACCGAAAGACGACTCGGATCGCACGGGAGATCGACCGACGCCGACCCCATGCCCTGGGGCGTGGCGTTGATGATCACCTCGGCATCGGACACGGCATCGACGGTGCGCCTCACCCCTCGGCCGCCCGCCAGCGCCAACGCCGCGGCGGCGCGTTGGTCATTGCGGTTCACGATGGCGATCTCGGCCGCGCCGCGCGTCGCCAGAGCGCGCACGACTGCTCGACCAGCCCCACCGGCGCCGATCACGAGGCAGCGCTTCCCGGTCGGATCGACGCCGGCGGCAATGAGCGCGTCGATCGCACCGGGGCCGTCGGTCGACTCGGCTCGCAGCCGGCCGCCGGGGAGCCGAACGATCGTGTTGGCGGCATCGAGCGCAACAACATCGTCGCTCGCCTCGTCGACCGCATGTGCCGCCACCGTTTTGTGAGGCATCGTCACCGACAGCCCGGCGAGACCGAGCGCTCGCATCGACCCGATGGCCTGGGCGCCTTGACCTTCGGCGACCTCGAAGGCCACGTAGACCGCGTCACGCCCGTGGGCATGGAACACCGCGTTGTGGATTACCGGCGACAGCGAGTGACGGACCGGATCACCGATGACGGCATAGACCTCAGTCGTAGCCCGAACGGCCGAGCTCACCGCACGCCATTTTGGGCCGCGAGTTTGATGTTCTTCTTGTGCTCTTTGAACGTGGTGGCGAAGGCGTGTTGGCCGTCTTTGGTGACGACGACGTAGTACAGCCAATCCCCCGGCGTCGGATTGAGGGCGGCACGAATCGATTCTCGTCCGGGCGACGCGATCGGGGTCGGCGGGAGACCTTTGCGGGTATAGGTGTTGTACGCCCCGTCCTTTTGCAGGTCTTCGAAGAGCACGCGATCAACGTTGCCGCCCATGCCGTAGATCAACGTGGCGTCGATCTGCAGCGCTTGGTCTTGTTCGAGACGGTTGTAGATGACCCGTGCCACCTTGCCGCGGTCCTCGTCGGTCTTGGCTTCGCGCTCGATGAGCGAGGCGACGATAAGCGCCTCATACGGTGTCCGACCGACCTTGGCCTTGGCGTCGCCGAGACCTTCAGCATCGGCGGCGACATCGAACGCTTCGACCATGCGCGAAATGATTGTTTCCTCGTCGTCTTCCAGCGTGAATTGATAGGTGCTGGGAAAGACGAACCCTTCGAGATTCGCCGAATCGGTCGGCAGCAGTGACGACCGGATACGTCCGTTGGTGGCGACCTGCATGAAGCGCGCTGACGAACGACCATCGAGCTTGGCGCCGACCCGATCGGCGAATTGCGCAAGACGGAATCCTTCCGGGAACGTCACCTTCGTCTGATCCGGAACGCTGGGGCCACGCACAAGTGACTCGATCACCGAATCGAACGACTCGTTCTTCGTGAATGTGTAGCGGCCAGCCTCGAACCCGCCGCGGCCTTTCCACTGAACGTAGTAGCGGAACACACGCGGGTCGCCGATGACGCCCCTGGCGTGCAAGATCGTGCCGATACGCGCCGCCGAGGTATTCGGCGGGATCGTGATCTGTACGGCGGTTCCAGGCGGACCGGGCGGGTCGATCTGGCGCTGTACCCAGCGGACGCCGACGAGCACCCCGCCAGCGACGATCGCACACAACGCCAGGAAGACCAAAAACCCTCGGCCGCGCCGCGGCGGGGCGGGGAAGTCCTCGCTCTCGTCGAGGGCGTCTTCGGCGGCGCGACGACGGGCCCGCCGACCCTTTATCTCCGGCTCGGGGCTGATTGGCGGTGCCGACACCACCGGGGCTGGCCGAGTTGGAGGAGCCGTAGGCGGAACCTCGGCCGGACGGCTTCGGGGGAGCACCGGTCCGGTGTCCCACTCGCTCTCGTTGTCCCACGGATCGTCTGTCATCGCCGTCCCCCACGTCGTGACCGGAGTGACGAGTCTGCCCGACGGTTGGTGAGCTCGGGAACAGGACCGGGGACCGCCGCCACTACGGCCGATGCGGGCGATGCGGCCGATGGGACAGCCGCCGACGCCGACGCCTCAGCGTCGAGCCAACTCTGCAGCAGGACGGCGGCGGCAACCTTGTCGACAATGTGACGGCGTTCTTTGGCTTTGATGTCGCGTTCGGCCAGTGCCCGATGGGCCGTTGCCGTGGTGAAGCGTTCGTCGTGCAGCACCACCGGCACGGCGAACGCGTGTTGGAGTTGCTCCACCTCGCCGCGAATCAACAGCGCCGCCTTTCCCTCATGACCATCGAGGCCGAGTGGGAGCCCGACGACGATTACGTCAGGTTCGTACTCGTCGATGATGCGGCCGATGGCGCGATGATCCTCGGCCCGGGTGGCGCTGCGCAGCACCACCGACACCGGTGATGCAAGCGTGCGGGTGAGGTCCGATGACGCCACGCCGATCCTCTTCGTTCCGAGGTCAAGGGCCAAAGCTCGAGCCATGAGTCGGTTAGGCAATACCGGCGGCGGAACGGGCGAGGCCGAGCGCCTCGTCGAGACCGCCAGGATTGCGTCCACCGGCGACCGCGAGATCGGCCGACTTGCCGCCCCCACCGCCGATTGATTTCAACGCATCGGCAATAAGGTCCGACGCATGGAAACCGCTGTTACTGCGCACCGCGCTCACGAGTGAGACGCCGCCGGTCGCGGGAGCGGCCCCGAGTACCACGGCGTTGATCCCGGCTACATCACGCACCGCCACGGCAAGGTCCTTGAGTTCGTCGCGTGACGCATCGTCGACACGAGCCACGACAACGCCATTCACCGCCGAAGCAGCCAACGTGACCGCTCGCCCGCCAGCCACGTGACGGCGTAACCCGTCAAGTTCTTTCTCCAAGGCCTTGCGCTCGTCAAGAAGTTTGGCCACACGGTCAGCCAGATCTTCGGGCTTCACCCGAAGGGCCCGCGACGCATCGGCCAAGATCCGTTCATCAGCGCGCAGACGATCGATCGTGCGAGTGCCGGTAGTCGCTTCGATCCGTCGGATATTGGAGCCGATTGAACTCTCACTGCTCACCGTGATGGCTCCTATCTGACCGACGTTGCTCACATGGGTTCCGCCGCAGAACTCGAGCGACGGACCCGCCCGCAAGATCCGCACCCTGTCGCCGTATTTGTCACCGAAGAACGCAATGGCCCCCATCTCCTCGGCCTCGGCCTTGGTGACCTCCGGGTTCACGGTGTCGGCGGCCGTGAGCACCACCTCGTTGACGAGGTCTTCGATGCGGCCTATCTGCTCGGAGGTGACCGCGTCGTAGTGGGAGAAGTCAAACCTCAATCGGTCGGGGCCGACGAGCGAGCCGGCCTGCTTCACGTGATCGCCCAGCACCTGACGCAAGGCCCAGTGCAGAAGATGGGTGGCGGTGTGGTTGCGACGGGTGGCGTTGCGCTTGGCCACGTCGACTTCAGCATCCGCGCTCACGCCCACCTCGATCGAACCGGACCGGACGACGGCGCGGTGACGACTCAGTCCGGGAATGGCGTAGGTCGTGTCGACGACATCAGCGACGCCGGTTGCGGTGCGGACGACGCCGGTGTCACCGACCTGTCCCCCAGACTCGGCGTAGAACGGAGACCGATCGAGAAAGATCTCGATCTGATTCGGGTCGTTGTCGTCGACACTCACCACGGCGAGCACGGTGGCGTCGGGCACCGAAGTCGTCGAATAGCCGACGAACGATGTGGTGCCGTTCGCCTCCATCACCTCGCGATACTGCCTGGCGAGTTCGTCGGGAGTGGTCGCGTTCTTACGAGCGGCACGAGCACGGTTGCGCTGTTCGCCCATGAGTACTTCGAAGCGGGCTTCGTCAACCCCGACGCCTCGCTCGGCGGCAATCTCTCGGGTGAGTTCAAGCTGGAAGCCGAAGGTGTCATGGAGCTCAAATGCCGTGTCGCCATCGAGCGCTGCGCCATTGATAAGCGCACCCATCTTTTCGTCGAGCATCACGCTACCCCTCTCCAGCGTCTTGCGGAACTGCTCCTCTTCGCGCGTGATGACGTTGAGAATGTGTGTGCGACGCTCTCGAACCTGCGGGTAGGCGCCGCCCATGACATTGATGGCTACGTCGACCAGTTCGGGCATCACGTTGCGCTTGGCACCGAGGCGATAGGCATGGCGAACAGCCCGGCGAATGATGCGTCGAAGGACGTAGCCACGGTCGTTGTTGCTCGGGAACACGTCGTCGGCGATGAGCATGGCGGCCGAGCGAGCGTGCTCGGCGAGCACGCGGAGGGAGAACGAGTCGGGGTCGTCGTAGTCCCCCACGATGTACTTGGCACCGGTGATGACGCCGGCCCGCTCGATGAGTGGCGCCATCAGATCGGTCTCCCAGACTGACTCGACGCCCTGCAGAAGGCACAGCATTCGTTCGAGGCCGCCACCGGTGTCGATCGAGGGCTTCGGCAGCGACGTACGGGTGCCGCCGTCGGACTGATCGAACTGCATGAACACGAGGTTCCAGAACTCGATATAGCGGGCCTCGGCCGCCGGGTTGAGCGGACCGCCCTCGGGGCCGTACTCCGGACCGCGGTCGATGAAGACCTCGCTGCAGGGGCCGCAGGGACCGGTCGGACCCATTTGCCAGAAGTTGTCCTTGTCACCAAGACGCTGGACGCGCTCGATCGGCATGGGCGTCAGCTCCAGCCACAGCTTCTCGGCCTCGTCATCGGACTCGTGGACGGTGACCCACAGTTTTTCCGGATCGAACTGCAGCGTGTTGGTGATGAAGTCCCACGCATACGTGATGGCGTCGCGCTTGAAGTAGTCACCAAAGCTGAAGTTGCCGAGCATCTCGAAGAACACGAGGTGACGGGCGGTACGGCCCACGTCGTCGAGGTCGTTGTGCTTGCCGCCGGCACGGACACACTTCTGCGACGTGGTGGCCCGCTTGTAGGGCGGCGTTTCGTC
>JANLQX010000410.1:0-9773 GCA_031368095.1 Actinomycetes bacterium
CCGGTGGGATCACGGAACCGAGGACCTCCCGATCGAAGATTCGAGGCTCCTCCGTCAGCTGGACTGGCTACCGTCGGGCCGATTGTCGCTCCGCTCGTGTGCCCCGGCGCTTGGATTTCGTCCGAGCCGGATGACGGTGGCGCTCGGCCGTCCTCGCAACGGCTACTGCTACAAAGTCATCGCCGCCCTGTTGCCGTAGGTTCGGCGATCAGGCGAGGACGGCAGCCACTTCGTCGAGCGCCCGGGACGAACGGGTGATGTCGTAGGCCCGTTCGGCTACGAGTTCGCCTCCCGAGGCCCTCATGAGATTGATGCCGTGATCGCGGACTTCTTGGGGCGTGGGGCGAATCAGGACGACGCGAGTCCCCTGCCGGGCGGCCTTGGCCAGCTCGCCCAGGAGTTGGCGGTGCGGGAGCCGACGAGCCAGTCGGGCGAGCGCGTCGACACCGGTGACCACGTTCGCGTCGACATCGTCGGCGGTGTAATCCATCGGGGCAATACAAACGACCGGTTGGTTGTCGTGGCGGAGGGCAACGTCAAGATTGGTGGACGAATGGACGCCACCATCGACGAACACTCGACGTCCGAGGCGGATCGGGACGTAGAGCCCGGGCACCGCACAACTGGCGAGAACCGCCTGGGAGAGCGTGGCCGACACGTCACTGGTGGCGCTCAAGACCGTCCGCTGACCCGACGCCAGATCGACGGCGCACAGCGCCAGTGGCCGTTCGGGCCACGCGATGCCCAGATCGGTTTCCATTTGCCGACGGGCCCCACTCATCGAGAACAGCCCCGCCCGGAACGCCCGCTGCACCGGTGACGGCACTCGCGGTAGGGGCACCGGCATGAACGACCGGACGAGGACCCAGGATGACCCGATCATGCGTCGGGACAGGTCAGTTGCCGAGCCGAAGGACGGCACCAGTGACATCGACTTGCGCCGCTCATCGGGAGTGGCCCCGAGGCCCTCGAACGACGGATGGGTGCCGATCGCCAGCGTCCACAGGTCTTCCATCGACGTGCCGACCCGAAGGTAGGAACCCATGACCGAACCGGCGCTCGTGCCAACGATGAGCGACGCATCGTTGGGGTTGATGCCGAGCTCGGAAACGGCCCGAAGGACCCCGGCGTGATAGGCGATGCCCACCATCCCACCGGCGCCGAGGACGAGCCGAAACGGCGGCTTCTTGTTCGACGACAGCGGAGACGGACTGCGGCCGGTCGTGGCCGTGGGACGTTGGAGGGTTCGCGGCACCGATGTCCCCTACGCGAGCCGTGGCCTAGGCGCCGAGCGCAGCGATACGGGCGGTGAGGTCCTCGGCCATTGCCCATCCGAAGGTGACGACGACGTCGCCGTTGGCTCGGTCCAGAGGGGCGAAGAATTCGACAACCTCGGCCTTGATCGACTCCGGCTTGGCCGACTCGAAATCAAGGACGGGTGACGGTTCGCCTTCGCCGCGGATGACGAAGGCCCGGTCGTCGACGCGGTGCTCGGCCCCGAAACGCTTGGCCAGACGGCGACTCCATGCCCGCTCTTCGCCCGACGCCTTGTGATCCGGCCGGGGAACGATATCTTCGAGGCCCTTGAACGCCGCAAAGGCACCGGCGTCGATCATGCGGGTACCGACGAGGACGTCTTCGTCGGGAAAGGCCAAGAGCGACCGACGAAGCTGGTCGTTCATCAAGGCCTTGAGCACGGCGTCACGCTTGCTCGTGCGGCGGATGTGGACCAGGCCCATAAGCATGCTCGGCGTGCCGCCGATGCGTTCGAGCGTGCAGAACCCGAATCCCTGCAGCTTGTCGTTTTCCCGGACCTGGGTGACCAGCACCCAGAGTTCGCGCTGCTTCGAAAGCAACCCGATGTCAAACCCCGCCGGGCCGCCGGCGCAGCTGTCAGCCAGTTCGCTCAGCTCAGCATCGGAGAGTGCTGTGCAGTCCTTTGTTTCGGCGATCATCGACATTCGCTGTGGCTCTCCTCGTCGAACAGACCAACGCGGAACCCCGGTTGGCAGGGAACGAGTCTACTGCAGGGGTGTGACTGGTCCGCTTTGTCGGGTGACGCACCCCGACGACGCAACATCAGGCGGGTTTGAGTTCGTGGCCGCGAGGAGCGTTCGACGAATCGGCCATGACGATGGGGTGGGTCTCCTCCGGCGAGAGCCCATCCAATCCACCCTGCTCAGCGACCTGACGAGCCACGGAGGCACCGATGCCGAGGGCGAAACCGCAGCAGATCATGGGCGGCCAGTCCTGCATTCCTACGTCGGACCACGTCTGAATCAACCAGCCGATCACGATGCAGACCGACCAGGCGCAGGTGGCGCGCTGCCAGGCAACAACGGTCCGTCGTCGGGCCCAGGTGGCGTAGAAGATGCCAATGGTGGGAAGAAGGAACACTGCGGTAGCCCCGAAGATCCCCATAAATGCCCAGAGCCCGAGGAAGCTGTTGTGCGGAATGAAGCGGTACTGCACGAACACGTCGGAGAGGTCGACGGAGGGCACCAGCTCGAAATACTCGTGACCGAAACCGGAGCCGAGACCCCGGCTGAGCTTGTTGGTGAACAACAGGTTGAGGTTTTCGACGTCGCGGCTCGAGCTCGACGCATCGGTCTGAAAGAGCACGCTCTGGGTCATGCTGACTGGTTTGAAGATGACACTTTGGCTCCCGGACGCCAACCCGACGATCACGTAAGCAAAGATCAGCGGCCAGCCGACGGCGAGAAGCCGAGCGAGTTGGCGCTTCACGTGGGGCGTGGCCACCGCAATAATGAACAGGATCGAGGCGCCGACCCCGACCCAGACGGTCCGTCGGTTGTTGATGACCATGCCGATCACGAGCGGCAGGCCGAGGTAGAGCAACCGCCGTCGGGCACCAACCGTCCGCAGTTCGAACCATTCGGCGATGAGCATGGCAAGACCCGCACCCCACAGCACCGAGTCTGAGTGCACCGTCACGTAGAGCGCTTCCCCTGGATTCGCCACCGTCGGGAGAATGACCACGTAGAAGTACAGGCCGAGGACGACCTTGACCATTCCGGCGAACAGCACGGCGTTGCGGAAACGCCGAATTCCGAGCGGGGTGGCGGCCACCGACGCCGCGAGCGCGGTACCGGCGAGCAGCGTTGGAACCCGGATCTGCCAAAGAATCTGTCGAAAGTCGCCGTGGCGGGCCAAGCCGTAGACAGCAAAGAATGCGTATGCCGCTATGGCGACCATGCACGCCTGGGCGAACGGTTTCGGCGGTCGACGGGTACCCGCCCCGCGAACGCCGTCCCCCAAAGCCACGATCATGGCGGCGCGCAGCACGAGCAGAACGATGATCAGGTCGGCAACCGCCAGTTTGAAGGGCAGGTTGTTGTAAAGAATCCCGCCGATCTTGTCGAGCGGCGTCGACCAGAGTCCGTCAGCAGGCCGAGAAGACGGCGGATTGAACGTCAGCATCACGCCCGCAACCATCGGGGCAACCAGCTGGAACGGGAGGGTGATCACCGCCCACCCGATGAGAACGGCAAGGGGCGGCACCGCCATCAAGAAGCCGTTCACGAAAACGCCGAGAACGAGCGATGCGACGACGGTCGGTACCAGCAACGCCACCACCGCTCGGCGGGCGCCTCCGCTCGATCGACGAAGGCTTCCGTCGGCGACCGGGTATGTCCGCGCCACTGCCGTCATGTCACACGCCTAGTCGGGGAACGACATAGAGCAGTGCCAGGCCGTAGAGCCCGGCGGCAATCAGATAGGCCCGGACGACCCGCCGGGGCGAAAATGACCCTTTGGACAGGCGCGTCGGAATGACGACGATGCTGATGATCAGCGAGAGGAGGACGAGCTTGGACACGCTCCCCTAGTTTCGACCCGTTCGAGCTCCTCCTTGAACGCCGTTCTCAGCGGTCGACGGCGTTTTCGCCGAGCAGCACCCGGATCTCGCTGACCAGTCGGTTGGAGTGCTCCACCCGGAACTGTGGGGGAAGCCGGACCGTTTGGGCACCAAAGCGCAGGAACACGTCCGACTCGCCTGGATGAGCGGTCAGGAGATCTTTCAACGCCTCCAGCGTGGCGGGAGCAAGCCCACGGTCGGTCACCGAGAGGCGTAGGGGAACCGAACCGGCGTCTTGGACGAGTTCGATCTTGCGGATGTCCATGGCCACGAGCGAGATCACGTCGTCGCGGTCGTTGATCCGGCCCCGCACGGTGACGAGGGCGTCGTCGGCGAGGAGGTACCCGATCTCCATCATCGTCTTGGGAAACACCATGACTTCGATGGCCGAGTCCAGGTCTTCGAGCGTGAACACCGCCATCAGCTCACCCTTCTTGGTGTATTTCCGGGTGAGCCCGGTGATGATCCCGCCGACGGTCTTCGAGTTTCCTTCTCGGCTGTCGCGACCGTCACCGGTTGTGACGATGCGTCCCTCACGGAGCTCGGCGATCGTCATGTCGCAGCTCTTGCGCAATGACGCTTGCGCTCCGAGGAGCGGATGATCACTGATGTAGAGACCCAGCATCTCCTTCTCGAAGCCGAGCTTGGTCATCTTGTCCCACTCGTGTTCGGCAATGGGGAGCTTGGTGTCGTCGAAACCGATTTCGCCGCTGTCGTCGCCAACGTCGCCGAAGAGGGACTGCACCCCCGACTCGGCTTCGCGACGCCTGGGCACGACGCGGTCGATGATCGTTTCGAACACCTCCATCAGGCCGCGCCGAGTGTGGCCGACGGAGTCGAATCCGCCGCCCTTGATCAACGATTCGATGCCCCGCTTGTTCAGCACGTTGAGCGGCACGCGGACGCAGAAATCGTGGAAATCGGCGAAACGTCCATTGGCGTCGCGCTCCGCCACGATGTCGCCGACAACGCCTTCGCCGACATTGCGCACACCGGCCATGCCGAAGCGGATGGTGGCGCCGTCGGCATGATCGGTGATGAAGTCATTCATGCTGGCGTTGACGTCGGGGACAAGAACGGTGATCGACGAGTTCCGACACTCCGCCAGATACACCGCCGCCTTGTCCTTGTCATCCTTGACGCTGGTGAGAAGGGCGGCCAGATACTCGGCCGGAAAATTGGCCTTGAGGTAGGCCGTTTGGTAGCTGACGAAGCCGTAGCCGAACGAGTGACTCTTGTTGAATGCGTAGTCGGCGAACGGCTCAATGATGTCAAAAATCTTGGTACCGAGCTTGGCGCCATAGCCGGTGGCCTCGCAGCCGGCCACGAACTTGTCACGCTCCTGGGCCATGATCTCACGGACCTTCTTGCCGGCCGCCTTGCGGAGGTTGTCGGCTTCCGAAAGCGAATAGCCAGCGAACTTCTGTGCGACCCGCATCATCGATTCCTGATAGATCATCAGTCCCTGGGTGTCGCCCAAGAGCGCTTCAGCATCGGGGTGGAAGTACTCGATGGGCTTGCGATGATTCTTGCGGTCGGCGTAGTCGTTGTGCATGTTGGCCGCCATAGGTCCCGGTCGATACAGAGCGACAAGCGCGGCCACGTCGTTGAAGCTCGTCGGCGCTAGAGCCCGCATGAGTGTGCGCATCGGACCGCCTTCGAGCTGGAACACGCCGATCGAATCGCCTCGGCGCAGCATCTCGAAGGTCTTGTCGTCAGTAAGATCGACGTTGTCGATATCGAGCTGGACCCCGTGCGCGATCTCTATCAGTTCAATGGCCCGGTCGATCACGCTCAGGTTGCGAAGCCCGAGGAAGTCCATCTTGAGCAGACCGAGTTCCTCCACGCCGTGCATCTCGTACTGCGTGACGATGGGCGCGTCATCGATCGATCCGCCCGGTTCCGGCTTTCGCTGGATCGGCAGATACTCCGTGAGTGGATGTCGGGTGATCACTACGGCGGCGGCATGGATACCGTCGCCTCGACGAAGACCCTCAAGACCTTTGGCGACCTGCACCACCTGGCGGACGTCGGGATCGGCTTCCACCATGGCCCGAAGCTCCGACGCCATCTTGTAGCCGTCTTCGAACTTCGGATGCGGTTCTAAGCACGCATACAAAGGAGTGTCACGGCCCATCACGAGGGGCGGCATCGCCTTGGCCACCCGGTCGCCGACGGAGTACGGAAACCCGAGCACCCGTGCCGCATCGCGCACCGCAGCGCGGGCTTTGATCGTGGAAAACGTCACGATCTGAGCGACGCGATCCCAGCCGTATTTGCGGCTGGCGTACTTGATCATCTCGCCCCGGATTCGCTCATCGAAGTCCATGTCGATGTCGGGCATCTGCTTGCGGCCCGGATTCAAGAAGCGCTCGAACAGCAGGTCGTACTTGATGGGGTCAAGGTCAACAATGCGCAGGCAGTAGCTCACTGCGCTCCCGGCCGCACTGCCGCGCCCCGGACCGACCCGCCACTTCTGGTCGCGGGCGTACTTGATCAGGTCCCACACCACCAAGAAGTAGGACGCGAAGCCCATGTCGATGATGACATCGAGCTCATAGTCGAGTCGTTCGCGCACCACCGGTTCGAGCGTTTCGCCGTAGCGATCGCGGGCCCCTTCGTAGACCAGATGACGCAGGTATTCGGCATCGGTGGTGAAGCCGAACGGCAATGGAAATTCCGGGAGTTCAGTGCGACCGAACTCGATCTCGACATTGGCCCGTTCGGCGATCCACAACGTGTTGTCGCACGCCGACTCCCAGTGACGGAAGAGGTGACGCATCTCGCTGGCCGTCTTCAGGTAGTGCTCGTCGCCATGGAACTTGAAACGCTTCGGGTCGCTGAGCAATGCACCCGTTTGCACGCACAGCAACGCGTCGTGGGCGAGCGAATCGTGACGATGGGTGTAATGACTGTCGTTCGTCGCCAACAGCGGCGCCTTGATGAGCTTGGCAATCTCGATCAGCTGCGGATTGGTTTCGTGCTGGGCCGGAATGTTGTGGTCCTGCAACTCAACAAACATCGAGTCGCGCCCAAAGATGTCTTGCAGCCGCGCCGCCCGCTTCAGCGCCAACTCAAAGTTGTTGGCCAGCAATGCCTGCAGGACCACTCCGCCGAGGCACCCGGTCGTGGCGATCACGCCCTCGTGATGGTTCTCAAGTAGCTCCCAATCCATCCGGGGCTTGTAGTAGTACCCCTCCAGGAACGCCCGACTGGAGAGTTTCATGAGGTTGCGATACCCGAGGGTGGTCTCGGCGAGAAGGGTTAGGTGGTAATACAGCTTTTCGCCTTCGCCCTGGTCACCGTCATCGAGGCGACCGCGACGGACCGGCCGCTCCGTGCGGGACTCGGCCGCCATGTACGCCTCGGTCCCGATCACCGCCTTCATGCCCTGTGCCCGGGCTGCCTTGTAGAAATCGAGAACGCCGTACATGTTCCCGTGGTCGGTGATGCCGATGGCCGGCTGACCGTCGGCCCGGGCGGCCGCCACGACCTCATCGACTCGCGCCGCACCGTCGAGCATCGAGTACTCGGTGTGCAGGTGGAGGTGCACAAACGAGCTACTCACGACGGTGGTGCCATGCCTTTCGGGGGCTCGGCCGGACCGAAACCAGGTGGGGAGGGCGAATCACAATGGTGTTCTTCGCGTGGGACTGGCGAGACTACGCCTTTCAGAGATACGTGCCGCCACCGACAGCGCGAGCAGCGGACGGACCGGAGACGTCACCGCCGGACATGCCGGGCGGAAGGCCGGGCTGCGCCCCGCGCATCTGTTGTAGCTGGGCCTGGGCTGCCATCTGCTGGGCGAAGAGCGTCGCCTGGATGCCGTGGAACAGCCCTTCCAGCCAGCCGACGAGCTGGGCCTGGGCGATGCGGAGCTCGGCGTCGGTCGGAGCATCGTCGCCGAACGGCAAAGCCAAACTCTGCAGTTCCTGCCGCAGATCGGGCGACAGGCTGGTGGAAAGCTCACGGACGGAAACGTCGTAGATCTCCCGGAGCCGGGCGCGGGACCGATCGTCGAGCGGAGCGAGCCGAACTTCCTCGAGCAACTGTTTGATCATTGAGCCGATCCGCATCACCTTGCCGGGCTCGGAAATCGTGTCTTCTTCCACCTGTTCGTCGACGTGCCCTTCGCCGTGAGGAGCAGGATCGCTCGGGGCAACAACTTCGGCGGTGAGGGGTTCGGCGTCAGTCATGGCTTCTATCGTGGCACCGCCCCCGGACGGAAGAAGTCCTGACCGGACAACCATCGTCGCAACCGACACGCGTCCGGGTAGATTTGGCGCATGCGGGTGTCGACCAGAGGAGACTACGCGTGTCGGGCGCTGGTCTCCCTCGCCCTCCACGCCGATGACCTCGGACCGCAGAGTGCTCGTGACATCGCCGGGCGAACAGCGCTCCCCCAGCCGTATCTGGAACAAATTCTTCTGGCTCTCAAAGGTGCCGGGCTCGTTCGTTCCAAGCGCGGCGTCGGTGGTGGCTACGTGCTCGCCCGTTCGCCGCAGGAGATCACGCTCGCCGAGATCGTCAGCGCCGTCGACGGACCGATTGGACTGGGAGACTTTGGCCGTCCTCACGAAAACGGCGCCTGCGATCACGAAGGCCAGTGCGTTCTCCTCGGGGTTTGGGAAGAGGCGAGCGAAGTGATGCGTCGCATGCTCGGGTCCCACTCGCTGGAAAGCGTCGTCCGCCGCTCGCGTGGACAGGGCGCCGCCGACGACGACGAACCATTCGATGCTGAGACCTCAGGTCCAGTCGAAGTCGGGGCGGTACGACAACGATGACGATGACGCAGTCGTGAGCAACGGCAGGCCGTCCATGGCCGTGGACGGAAAGCCCCTGTCGAAGGCCTTTTGGAGAGCGTGGTCCGCGGTCGGGGTGAGCAGCCTCGGCGACGGGTTAGCGTTTGCTGCCCTTCCGCTTCTCGCCGAATCCCTCTCGGACCGGGGTATGTGGGTCACCCTCACGTTCGCCGCGTCACGCTTGCCGTGGCTGCTCTTCGGCCTTGTTGCCGGGGCGTGGGTGGACTCCCGCCCGCCGCGCCTCACCATGATTCAGATGGACGGCGTCCGGTTCCTGGCCATGTTCGTCCTGGCCGTCGGCGTTCTTGCCCATGTGGCGTCGATCCCGATGGTGCTGGCGGTGGCCTTCGTGATCGGCATGGCTGACTGCGCCCATATCCCGGCGGCGGCGGCGTTCCTGCCGTCGATCGTGTCCGGCAATGAGCTTGATCGGGCTAACAGTTACCTGTCGTCGGCCGAACTCGGCGGTGAACAGTTCGCCGGACCGACCGTCGGCGCCGCGCTCTTCGCGTGGGCGCCGTGGGTTCCGTTCGTGGGCGACTCGGCCTCGTTCTTCGGTTCGGGCCTACTGATTCGTTCGGTCTCATCGGCGACCGACGCCCGCACCTACGCCAAACCCCTGTCGCTACGACCCGACATCACCGCCGGATGGATTTGGTTTCGCAAGAACCGTGACTTGTGGGTCCTCACCATTCTCGTCAGCGTCGCGTCGGCCGCGACAGGCATGACGAACAGTGCGCTCGTGCTGTACGGCAAACGCCATCTCGGACTGTCGAACTGGCAGTTCGGGCTATTCATTTCCGTTCCGGCCCTCGGCGCGCTCGTCGGCAGCACGGTGGCGTTCCGTATCTGGCGACGAATCGGCACCCGGGCACTGATGGCCGGATCCCTGGCCAGTCTCGCCGTCGCCCTCTTCATATGTTCACAGACGAGGTCGCCCTATGTTGCTGCTGCGGCACTCACGATCGACGGATTCCTGCCTCCACTGGTGAACACCTGCATCCGCACCCTCCGTCAGCAGGGAGTACCACACGAACTGCTGGGCCGAGTGGCCAGCGTCGGGCGCCTCATGGCGATAGGGGCTGCCTTTGCCG
>JANLQX010000470.1:0-2468 GCA_031368095.1 Actinomycetes bacterium
GCCGTTTCGTGGTGCTCATCCCCAACAGCGAGACCTACGGGATTTCCAAGCGGCTCGGTGACGACGAACGTAAGCGTCTGCGCCGGATCCTCGACGAGGTGCGCCCGGAAGGACACGGTCTCATTGTTCGCACGGCCGCTGAGGGCGCCACCGCCGAAGAACTCCGAGCTGACGTGGTCGAACTCGGTCGCCTATGGGCCGAGATCGAAGCGAAGGCCAATCGGGCCAAGGGTCCGGCGCTCCTGCACCGGGAACCAGACCTGGCCGTACGCGTTATCCGTGAAGAGTTCAACCGCAATTACCGCGGCGTGATTCTCGACGATTTTGCCCTGTTCGAAGAAGTGCGGTCCTACGTTGAGCGGATCACCCCCGAGCTGGCAGACCGGGTCGAGTACTACGACACGGCCAAGGAAGGCCTCCCGCTCTTTGAGCGTCACCACGTCCACGAGCAGTTGCACAAGGCCATCGATCGCAAGGTCTGGCTCCCGTCCGGCGGTTCGCTCATCATCGAGCGGACCGAGGCGCTGACCGTGATCGACGTGAACACCGGCAAGAACGTGGGGTCGTCGAACCTTGAGGAGACGGTGTTTCGCAACAACCTCGAGGCCGCCGACGAGATCGCCCGCCAACTCCGCCTGCGAGACATCGGGGGCATCATCGTCATCGACTTCATCGACATGGAGATTCGAGCCAACCGAGATGCGGTCATGACCACGTTTCGGACCGCTCTCGGCCGCGACAAGACCCGTTCTCAAGTCTTCGACATTTCCGACCTTGGACTCGTGGAGATGACCCGCAAACGGATTTCCGAGGGCCTCGTGGAGTCGCTGTCGGTCACCTGCCCCACGTGTGGCGGTCGTGGCATCACCTTCGACGAGTCTCTTACCGGCTAGCAACCCATTCCCGTGGGCCAGCAGGCGTCGATTTATCGCTGGTTTGCTGGCTCAAGCGAGTGAGCTGGCCCAAACGGTCGCCTGGGGTGCGGGCGTTGGTCGTGTAGAGTCGAGGCCCTTATGTACGCAGTCATCAAAACGGGTGGAAAGCAGTACAAGGTCGCTCAAGGCCAGACGCTGCAGGTCGAACTTCTCGGCAAGGCCGACGGAGAGACGGTGTCGTTCTCGCCGATCCTCGTCGTCGACGGAGCCACCGTCTTGACCGGCGACCAGGCCAAGGCCGCCACCGTCACGGCCACCGTCGTCGGAACGACCAAGGGCCCGAAGATCACTGGCTACATGTACAAGGCGAAGGCCCGGGCCCAAAAGAAGTGGGGCCACCGCCAGAGCTACTCCACCGTCACCGTCACCGCCATCTCGGCAATCTCGGCCTGACGCTCAGGCGTCGGCTCCCTACGGAGGTTCTCCCCCATGTCAAAGACCAAAGGTGGCGGTTCAACCCGCAACGGTCGCGATTCCAATGCCCAGCGCCTCGGCGTCAAGGTCTTCGGCGGCTCTGCCGTATCCGCCGGCTCGATCATCGTCCGCCAGCGCGGCACGGTGTTTCACCCCGGCGACAACGTCGGCAAGGGCTCCGATGACTCGCTCTTCGCCCTCGTCGACGGCAAAGTGCTCTTCGGTGAGCGCCGCGGCCGCAAGCTCGTTCACGTCACCGCGGAGTGATCGTCGCCGCCGCCCGACTCGGGCGGTTGGCAAACGGGTCGACCGAATCAGTCGGCCCGTTCTTCGCGTTTGGAGCTAGCTGATGAGCACGTTTTCCTCTGTCGTTGGCTGCGTCGAGCGTGTGGAGGTTCGTCCATGAGCGTGTTTGTCGACGAAGCCCAACTCCACGTGAAGGCCGGCGACGGTGGTGCTGGCTGCGTTTCGTTCCGGCGTGAGCCGTTCGTTCCCCGTGGCGGTCCCGATGGCGGGAACGGCGCCAAGGGCGGCGATGTCTGGCTCGTGGCGGACCGCAATGTGGCGTCACTTCTCGGGTTCCGGGACCATCCCCATCGCGCTGCTGGCCACGGCGAGCATGGTCGGGGTAAGCAGGCCAACGGCCGCACCGGCGCCGACACGCTCGTTCCGGTGCCGATCGGGACCGTCGTCAAGAACCCCGACGGCGTCATCATTGCTGACCTGGGGTCGGAAGGCCATCGGTGGCGCTCGGCATCGGGCGGACGCGGCGGTCGTGGCAACGCGTCGTTCCTTTCCAACCGTCTCCGGGCCCCGGACTTCGCCGAACAGGGCGAGGTGGGCGAGGAGTTCTGGTTCGACCTGGAACTCAAGCTGATGGCCGACGTGGCCCTGGTCGGATTTCCCAACGCCGGAAAGAGCACGCTCATCTCGGCGGTGTCGGCGGCCAAGCCGAAGATTGCCGCGTACCCGTTCACGACCCTTGAACCGCACCTTGGCGTGGTCCGGATCGAACGGTTCGGCACGCCGCTCGACCCTCGTGGTGACTTCGAGTTCGTCATGGCCGATATTCCGGGCCTCATCGAAGGGGCGGCGGAAGGCAAGGGACTCGGCCATCAG
>JANLQX010000479.1:0-1807 GCA_031368095.1 Actinomycetes bacterium
GAGTGACGCTCAGGTCCCGGACCGCAACGCCTCGTCGTCGATGTCGTGGGTGAGTCGGTGGCGTTCGACGTGCTCCGCGGCGGCGATCCAATGTCTCGGGTATCTCGTGCCGGTGTAGTCGCCGATGAGTTCGTGGAGGTATTCGGGTGTTTCGATCGTGTCGTTCACGACGGCGTGGTCGACGCGGTCGGCGAAAAGTGCACAGGTGAACTCGCTGATGCGTCGTTGCGTCGACGCGATGAAGGTGGTGGCGCCGTCGCGGGAGTCGTAGGCCTGGGCGAGTTCGAGGTTGGGGCCACGGAGTCGTTCCCTGAGTGATCGTGGTCGTTGCTCGAGTCGGTCACAGATCCGCTGTCGGGCGTCGAGCATCGGCTCGTACTCACGCAGTTGCCGGTTCTCGAACACGATGTCAGAGCGCCGGTCGAGCACCGCCGTGAGCTGCTCGGGTTGGATCTCCCCTTCGAGGCCGAGGAGCTCGGCCGAGTGGCCCGTCCATCGCCCTGGCGCTTCACCGAGGGCGTAGTAGTCCTCGATGCCGTTGGCCCAGTCATTCCTTGATCGAAATCGCCGAGCTGCTGCGCGTGGACTCTGATGCGATTTGGGAGGTCCTGCACCAGGCGTTTGGCGGGGCCGAGACGGCTGTCTGGGAGAAGCAGATCGACCTTCGCCGCCGGGCGGTCCAGCAGGTGAGCATCGGTGAGCCCAAGACGGCCCACGGGCGCCGGCCGATAGCGCTCGACAAGGGAACGGTCGCCGCCCTTCGGGACCACCGACGTCGCATGCTCGAAGAGCGGCTGCTCATCGGGCCGGACTTCGCCGACGCCGGCCTGGTGTTCCACAGGCCCGATGGTGAGTGCCTGCGGCCCGATGCAGTGAGCGACATGTTCCTCCGGCGGGCGCACGCCTACGGTCTCCCGAGGCTGACACTGCACGGTCTGCGCCATACATGGGCAACGCTGGCGCTCGAACGCGGCATCCACCCCAAGGTCGTGCAGGAGCGCTTTGGCCACTCGACCATCTCGATGACGCTCGGCATGTACAGCCACGTGTCGCCGACGCTCCACGACGATGCAGCCGAGGCGATCGCCAGGCTCGTCCTGTAGGGTCATCTAGAAATCATCGAACAGTTTGCGGAGATCGACGGCCAATCTTGTCGCGTTCGACTCGAAGCAACCCTTGTTGACGCGGTTGCCGGTCCGGGTGTTTCGGGTCTCAACGATCCGTTGCCGCGCTTGCTTGAGAACAGTCACGGTAACGGCGACCCGCCGTTGGTGCTCCGAAATACGAACTCCACACCAGTGGGCGGTTTGAGGCGCACCCAGTTGCGCACGTGAAGAAGATGCGAGTCTGCGAGGAGGGTGGCCATCTCGGACGCAGATCCAGGACGTTGCCCCGCCTCGGGTTGGAGACCTCGCTCAACGACGACCGCGATCGACCGGTGTACATGTGGCGCGATATCTCTGAGCCGAGGTCGGTCGCTCGTCCGAATCTTGGTTGCGAGGTCCTCTTCAAGATCTGCCTCATACGGCCAGTTTCCGGTCAGTCCCCATGTTCCCTGGCGGGGACGCCGTGCAGGCGGGAAAATGGTGTCGGGCAGCCCGCGACGCCGACGTTTCTCTGGTCATGAGGCCGTAGGTCAGTCTGGCGCAGGGGCCGACCGTGAAGGGTCGTGCATTGTTCCCACGAGGACGCGCATCTGATTTTCGAGTCCCTGACCGGCCCCCGGGCTGCCCACCTCAACCCGAAGCGAGGAAGGAACGGAGGTCCTGATGGGTCATGACGTCGAGGTTGTCGATGCTGAGTGGGA
>JANLQX010000495.1:0-5564 GCA_031368095.1 Actinomycetes bacterium
TCTCTGCTACGACATGGATTCGTTCGACCCGTCCTGTGCACCCGGCGTGGCAACCCCAAGCTGGGGCGGCCTGTCGGCGCGCGAGGGCATCGAGCTGGTGCGCGGCCTGGCCGGCCTTGACATCGTCGCGGTGGATGTCAATAAAAGGTCAACGAGGCGGTCTTCGAACTCGTTGATCGATTCGTCACCGCAGTCACCGCCGTCAAGGGCGGTGCGGGGTCCGAAGTCGTTGTGGTGGCCGTTGCGCACCACGGAGGTGCGCCCGACCCACGGCCTCGCTCGTGGTGAAGGTTCGGCCACCGGACTCACCGGTGGCGACGAGATCTCCGTGACCCTCACGCTCAACACTGCGCCGCGCGAAGTCTCCATGCCTGACGATTTCGCCGCCGCCCTCGACCGCGCATCCACGACCCGCGCCTTCTTCGAAGGCTGCCCAACAGCCTCCAGCGCTTTCACGTGGACAACATCAACGGCGCCAAGTCAGCCGACACCCGACAGCGTCGGATCGACAAGGCCATCGAGCTCTTCCGCGCCGGCAAACAGCGCTAGCGGTGCCCGCCCGGCTCGCCCACGTCTGAAGTTGTCACGGAACGGTCCAGCCGCATGTCGAGCGGCCTCAGTCGTTGTGAGCGTTATGCAACCCCAACGAGGTTGGTGTGGTGGGCGCTGGTGGCGTGGCGGTGCGCATGATGGCGGGGGCAGTACAGGCTCATTGTTTCGATGTCGGTTCGTCCGCCGTTGTCGAAGGGTGGGTCGTGGTCGGCGTCGAGTCGTTCGAACGTGGCGAGGCATCCGGTGGCTGCGCATCGACCTTTCTGACGAACAGCCATGGCCAGTTTTTGGAGGGGAGAGGCGAGTCGGCGTGACCGTCCGAACCGGAGGATGGCGCCGTCGATGGATGTGATGGCGGCGTAGAGCTCGGTTCGTGGGTCGTCGATAAGGGCCATGGCGTCTTCGATCGGTATCGGTCCTTTCCCGAGGACGGCTGCTTCGAGTGTTTCGGGATTGATGGTGACGACGAGGGCAGTTCGGGTCACGACGGTTGGTGGGGTCGCCACAGCGGCCTCACGGCGGTCGGCCGTTTCGCCGGAGTAGTCGCTTGACGGGCGGCGGTCTGTTGTTTCGCTGGAGCCCGCAGCGGGTGCTGCGGACCGAGCGTGCTGATCGGCGTGGCCGGAGTTGTTGGGCTGATCGGCACTGCCCCGTTCGCAGGGTTCGGCTGTCGATGCTTCGGATACCGATCTGCACCCGGTGATCTGCAGGAGGGCGTCGGCCATGCGCCGGTCGCGTGGTTCGTCGTCATGCCCACCCAGGATCTGGGCTCGTTCAGGATGGGCTTTTCGCCAGTTGGCGTCGCAGATCTCGTTCATGAGCGTTCGGAATCGGCCGCCTTCGACAGCTGGAAGGACTCCACGGAACCCGACCCCGAATTCGGTGTCGAAGAATTTGAGGGTGCGGGCGTTGCGGGCCCGGTCTCGCCATCCTTTGGCGTCTTTCGTGATCCGGAAGCGGTCCACGGTCCGACCGAACTCGTCGGGTGACTCCTTGGCGGCGTCGGCCAGGAGCGCCGAGACATCGCCGTTGTCGGCAATCGATGCGAGTCGGGCAAGATGCTCGGTGCTGACCAGGCCTGACGCCAGGAGTGCCGCTGCTTCGGGCGCACGGGCCACGACTGAAGCCGCCCGTTGTGCTTTGGCTGCTTCTGCTGACGAGAGCCCGAGTTCGCGGACCAACGTCTCCTTGGTGTCTCGCCCGGTGACCGGTTCGATCAGCGTGGTGAACAGTGTCTGTGCGGCGGCGAGTTGTCCCCGAAGACGCTTGACCTCGGCCAATGCCAGGAACGCGCTTGATGAATCCCAGTCCTCAACCGCTACTGATGGAAGCGACGAGCACTTCCACAATTCAAGCGGCGAGGTCATGCGACCATTCTACACGACTACCTAAGGTATGTCAAGCAAATGTTCTGACCACTCGAACGTATCTTCGACAACCCGACCGTTGATTCCGATGGGGCGAAAGGCCGTGGGTGCGCGTCCGAAGGATCATGCGAGATCCGGTCCGATGAACTGGCCCATCAGCGAGGACTCGGCACCCCCGCACTTCCCGAATCCGATGCGACGCCTGGTTTCCCGCACCGCTGAACCCGAGTTCCGAGTTTGATCAGAGCGGCGCTCTCAGAGCGCTGGGGTGCTCAAGCTCCCGTGAAAACCTGCAACAGTGAGAGCGTGGGTTCTGGCGCAGAGTTCGACGGTGTGACCTTGGCGCTCGACGTCGACGGCGTGCTTCTCGATTCGGCTCGTGGCGGGTTAGGGTCCTGGCACAACGAGGTCGGGCACCGATTCGGGGTGGACGCCAGCGGACTCTCGTCGGTGTTCTTCCAGCGGGCATGGAGCGACATCGTGGTCGGCTTGCTGGATATCGAACCGGCCTTGGCCGACGCGATCGACGAGCTCGGATGGACGATGTCTGTCGAAGAGCTCCTGGCTTGTTGGTTTGAGGCCGATTTCGTCGTCGATGGCGAAGTGGTCGAGGCGGCGAAGAAGTTGGCGGAGAGAAACGTGCGCCTCGTTCTCGCCACGAACCAGGAACACCGTCGGGCTGCGTTCCTCAGCCGACGGTTGGGCGAACTCCTCCCGCTTGATCAGGTGCTGTACTCCGCCGGCCTGGGCGTGCAGAAACATGACGAACGCTTCTTCGCAGAGGCGTCGAACTTGCTCGGAATCGTCGAACGACGAGAACGGGTTGCCTTCATCGACGATGACGCGGCCAACGTGGCCACGGCCCGTACCTTCGGTTGGACGTCCGAAATCTTCGTCAAGACAGCTGGCTGGGCTGAGCGGCTCGACCGGTTCGTCACGCGGGCCGGGGTATGAGAACGACCACGGCGAGTTTTCGACGAGGTGCGCTCTCGGAGCGCTGGGGTGCTCAAACTACGTTCACCTTCGCCGCCGTGCTGCTCGCGTTTTTCTCGCTGGTGTCGCAACGCGTTGACGCAGCTGCGACGAAGCCCAATCCGTTCGTCGCCAACGCCAAGGTGGACTACCAACTCGGGGGCGCCTACGTTCCGGCGGCAGACGTGACGATTGTGACGCGTGATCGCACGGAGCCGTCGGCCGGGCGGTTCGACATCTGTTACATCAATGGCTTCCAGGCCCAGCCGAACGAACGCCAGTGGTGGGAGCGCAACCACCCGAATCTCCTCCTGCGCGACCGAGACAACCACACGGTCGTGGACCCGAACTGGGATGAGGCGATTCTCGATATCTCGACTCCCGCCAAACGACGGCAACTCACCACGATCATCGACCGATGGGTGAAGGGTTGCGCCGAGTCCGGCTACGAAGCCGTCGAGTTCGACAACCTTGACTCGTATACGCGGTTCCCGAAGCAACTGTCGGAGGCCAACGCCGTGGACATGGCCAAGCGACTCATTGCCACGGCCAAGCGGGCAGGCCTACAGGTTGGTCAGAAGAACGCCGTTGAACTGCTCGACCACAACTTGCGATTCGACTTTGCCGTCACCGAGTCGTGCGCGTTTTACAATGAATGCAAGCCGTACCTGACCGCCTTCGGCAATCGGGTCATCATGATCGAATACGACGAACCCGCGTTCGCCCGGTCTTGTCTCGATCACCGCAATCACGTGATCCTTTTGGCCGATCAGAACCTTGCCCGACAGGGCGCCCAAGGTCATCTGCGCACATACTGCTGAGTGGCGCGTCACTGGTATCGCTGGCCTCCTAGTACGTTGTCTAATCGGTCCGCGGCCGGGAATGGCCCTGCTGCCGGAGGGCAAGTGAACTTTCTCGACACACTTCGTGAGCGCCCGTTGGCCGCCGATGGCGCCATGGGCACCATGATCAACGCCGCCGGCATCGGGTTCGAACGGAGCTTCGAAGGGCTGAACCTGACTCAGCCGGAAACCATCGGCGCTATCCACCGGGCATTCATCGCAGCCGGAGCCGACGTGGTTGAAACCAACACGTTCTCGGCGACGCCCATCCACCTCGATCGATGGGGTCTGGCCGGGCGCTACGCCGAGATCAACGCGGCCGCGGCGAAGTCCGCCAAGTCGGCCGTGGCTGATGCCGGACGGCTCGTCTTTGTTGCTGGTTCGATCGGCCCGACCGGTACCCGTCTGAGCCCGCTCGGTCCGCTCTCCGCCGAAGATGCCCGGAACGCCTTTCGTCAACAGATCACCGTGCTGGCGGAGTCCGGCGTCGACCTCTTCGTCTTTGAGACCTTTGCCGACATCGATGAGCTCGAGCTGGCGATCGCCGTCGCCAAATCTGTCTGCGCGCTGCCGATCGTGGCATCGATGAGCTTCACTCGCGATGTACGCACGCAGGGAGGTGGCATCCCAGAAGACGCGGTCCGGCGCCTTCATGCGGTGGGCGCGGATGTGATCGGGGCCAACTGCTCAACGGGTCCCCGTGGTGTATTCGAAGTATTGGGCCGCTACGGAGCGGCAATCGACTCCGATGTTCCCTTTTCCGCCATGCCCAACGCAGGGTACCCGGAGAGTCGTGGCGAACGACTGTATTTCCCGGCTCCTCCTGACTACTTCGCCGACTATGCGGCCCGTTTTCTCAGTGTCGGGGCTCGGCTGATCGGTGGATGCTGCGGAACCACTCCAGCACACATACAAGGAGTTCGGCGAGCACTTGATGCCGCCACGAGCTCAGGGTCAGCGGTTCGACGCCCCCCCACCTTCGTCCGAGAGCTCGCCGCCGAGAAGGCCGACCCGGTCACCCGGCAACCGCAGGCGTTGGCGGCCGCACTGGCCGCCGGGACCTTCGTGATCACCGTGGAGATGGAACCGCCGAAAAGCGCTGACACCTCTGCCCTTGAGGCGAACGCCAAGATGCTCCGTGACGCCGGTGCGACCACCCTGAACATTTCGGACACCCCAATGGCCCGAATGCGCATGACCGGACTGGCGGCTTCGTTAAAAGTGCAGCACGCCACCGGCCTGGATACCGTGCTTCATTTCCCGGTACGAGGTCGGAACCTCTTGCGGGTCCAGGGTGACCTTCTGGCTGCACACGCTCTCGACGTTCGCACGTTGTTCGTCACCATGGGCGACCTCGCCAGTATCGGCGACTACCCCCAGGCCTTCGACCACCATGACATCGTGCCGACCGGCCTGGTGAAACTGGTCAAGCAGCAATTCAATGCCGGACTCGATGGAGCGGGTTCGTCGATCGGTGCGCCGTGTGCGTTTTTCGTGGGTGTGGCGGTGAATCTCACGCCGACCGATCTAGCGGCCGAGGCTAAATTGCTTCGTCGGAAAGTCGAATTCGGCGCAGACTTCGCGCTGACCCAGCCGATCTTTGATCCAACGAGGGCCAAACAGTTTCTTTTGTTTTATGAAGAGACATATGGTCCGCTTACCCTGCCGATCCTTTGTGGGCTTCTGCCGCTCGCGTCTGTTCGTCACGCCATTTTCCTGAAAAACGAGGTACCCGGAATGTCTGTCCCCGACGCGCTCGTCGCCCGGATGGCTGGTGCCGTCGATGAAGGTCGACGTGAAGGTGAGCGGATTGCGGTGGAGCTGTTGGACG
>JANLQX010000004.1:0-6622 GCA_031368095.1 Actinomycetes bacterium
ACATCGCCGACCTCGAAGTCTTCAAAGCAGCGACCGGTCCACCCCGGCTTCACGGTCGGCTCAGGCGACTCGGGCGGCGGCGTTGGCGTGTCGGTCATCAGAGACGAATCTATCGGCCCCGACCTAACGTACGGGCGTGACTGTTGATGCGTATCGGGCTTTGTGTCTACAAGTGAGCTGTCCCGCAGTGAATGGTGCCGCTACCGACGAAGAAGCGCGTTGGCTCATGGGCGGAACGATCGAGCGGCTCGATCGCCAGGTGGGCGCGTCGAAAGGTTTTGCCGGTTCCGACGTGTTGCTGGTCGTGCTTCCCGAATACTTCCTGACCGGCTACCCCATGGGCGAACCTCTGGGCACCTGGGCAGCCAAGGCGGCGTGCGAGCCCGACGGGGAAGAGGAGGAACGACTTGGCGCCATCGCGCAGCACCACGGCGTCTACCTCTCCGGCAATCTCTACGAAACCGATCCGGCCTTTCCCGGTCTGTATCTGCAGGCGTCACTGATCTGGGGACCCACGGGCGACGTGGCTCTTCGGTACCGTCGCCTCCATTCCCTCTTTGCCCCCACCCCGCATGACCTGTGGGATCGCTATGTCGACGTCTATGGCGTCGACGCGCTGTTCCCCGTCGCCGACACATCACTCGGACGGCTCGCCTGTATTGCCAGTGAGGAGATCCTCTTCCCCGAACTCGCACGTGCGCTTACGATGCGGGGGGCCGAGGTGTTCCTCCACTCCACGTCGGAAGTCGGCTCGCCCCGTCAGACGCCAAAAGACATCGCCAAGCTGGCCCGAGCCCAGGAGAACTTGGCATTTGTGGTTTCGGCAAATTCGGCATCAATCACCGGGACCGACATCCCAGCCGCTTCGACCGACGGAAAGAGCCAGATCGTCGACTTCAACGGACGGGTCTTGGTGGAGGCCGGCGCTGGCGAGTCGATGGTGGCCAACGCCGAGCTCGACATCGAGGCCCTTCGCCGAGCCCGACGGCGGCCCGGCATGCCTAACCTCGTGGCGCGCAATCGATTCGAGTTGTGGGCCGGTGAGTACCGCCGAGCCGTCGATCAAGGCCTCGGGCATCCCGCTGGAAACATCGACCCGGATGCAGTTCCTGAACGCTCGCATTTCATACGCACTCATAGTGCCGTGATCCAACGTCTCACTGATGCGGGAGTGATCTGATGACCGGTTCGATCGAGCTGCGTAACCCGCGCACCGGCCGGTCCGACGGAACCCTGCCCTCCACAACCGCCGACGAACTCACCGCCACGGCGCAGCGGCTGCGGACTGCGCAGCCCGCCTGGAACGCTCTCGGCGTCGACGGACGAGCCCACGTGCTCCGACGATGGAAGGCTGCGTGCGACGTTCGACGCGACGCGATCATCACCGCACTCGCGGCCGACACCGGTCGGATGCGCGAGAGCGTCCAGGAGTTCGATGCGTTCCTCGGCACTATCGAGCGTTGGGCCAACCTCGCGCCAAAGCTGTTCGCCGAGAGCCGACGATTCACCAGCTCGCTCGGCTTCATCGACATCGACAAGAACCTTCGGCCGTACCAACTCGCCGGCATCATCAGCCCGTGGAACTTCCCGCTCGTCCTGTCGACGATCGACATGCTGCCGGCCTTGATGGCCGGGTCAGCGGTGCTCCTCAAACCGAGCGAGGTCACGCCTCGCTTCGTCGCGCCACTGCGCGAGTCATTGGTCGACGTGCCCGAACTGGCCTCGGTTTTCGAGATCGTGATCGGAGACGGGACCGTAGGCGCGCAGATGATTCCGTTCGTCGACCTCATCTGCTTCACCGGCAGTGTGCCGACCGGACGAAAGGTCGGGCTGGCCGCAGCGGCACACTTCATACCGGCGCTCCTCGAATTAGGGGGCAAGGACCCCGCCATCGTCTTGGCCGGGGCCGACCTCGACAGTGCGTCAACGGCACTGCTCTGGGGCGCGACCTCCAATGCCGGACAGGCATGCCAATCGATCGAGCGGATCTACGTGGAAGCGTCGGTCCATGACGAGTTCGTCGACCTGCTTTCGCGAAAGGCGGCGCGCATAGGACTCTGCTACCCGACCTACGACACGCCTGGCTTGGGGCCGATCATCGCCGACCGACAGGTGCCCACGATCGAACGCCACCTTGCCGACGCGTTGGCCAAGGGAGCGGTTGTCCGAGCCGGATCGTCGGAGGTAGAGCGACATGGCGGCGGAGCGTGGGTGCGCACAACCGTGCTGACCGGCGTGACCCACGACATGGAAATCATGCGCGAGGAGACCTTCGGTCCCTTCCTTCCGGTGATGGCGGTGGCCGATGCCGACGAAGCGGTGAGGTTGGCCAACGACTCGCCATTCGGGCTTTCCGCCGCCGTGTTCGCCGCCACCACCGAGGACGCCGAGGCGGTGGCGCGTCGCCTCGACGCCGGAGCCGTCAGCGTGAACGACGCCACGCTTACTGCGCTGGTCTGGGAGGGCGAAAAGCATTCGTTCAAGTCGAGCGGTCTCGGGGGATCCCGCATGGGTCCAGCGTCCCTGTTCCGGTTCCTTCGTAGTCAGGCACTGCTCATCAAAACCAATCCGGCCGTGCGCGATCCGTGGTGGTACCCGGCTGACTAGCGGACGTCGTTCGACGATCCACAGCACCATCGGCCATCATCTAGGCCATGGGAATTCGTGAAGACATGCCGGTACTCGCCAGCCACGAAGGTTCGTGGACTGGCGAGTATGTCCACGTTGATCCGGCGGGCAACATTGTCGACCGGCACCGGGCCGACGTCACCTGCACCTTCCCGACCGATGGTGATTGGCCGTACTTCCAGACGAACACGTACACGTGGGACGACGGACGCCAAGACGTCATCAAATTTCCCGCCGCATATCACGACAAGACGATCTGGTTCGATACGGACCGCATCGACGGGCGGGCGTGGGAGATCGACGACAAGACCGTGGTCCTCACGTGGGTCTACAAGAACGACCCCAGCAATTACCTCTACGAGATGATTCAGATCGACGCCACCAAGGCGCATCGTGCTCGCACCTGGCACTGGTTCGAAGGCGGCGAACTGGTCAAGCGCACCCTGATCAAAGAGTCTCGCGTCAGCTAGAAGCCGCCATGCCGACGAGCTGTCGTCGTGTCACACCCACTCCGTAGACTCTTCCCATGAAGACTGTGGTGCTCGGAGACCCACCGGCTGTTCTGGCCTCCCTCATTGCCGACCGCAAGCGCCTCGGCCTCGATCGAAACGACGAGGTCTGGCAAGGGGAGTACCACGTGGCACCAGCACCAAGTTTTGAGCATGCGCGTATCGACGCAGCACTTGTCCGCATCCTCACCGATCAAGCGGCACCACAACCGCTCGTCGTCACGACGGCGTTCAATCTCGGTTCACCTCAGGACTACCGCGTGCCTGGTCTCGGCATTCACCGGGGAAGTCCGAAAGGGGTGTGGATACCCACGGCCGCGGTCGTGGTCGAGGTGAGGTCGCCGCACGACGAGACCTTTGAGAAATTTGATTTCTACTTCCGTCACGACGTCGAGGAGGTTCTCGTCGTTGATCTGCAGGAGAGAACCGTCGCTTGGTTCGTGCGCTCCCATGACACGTTCGTCCGCACCTCCCACAGCGGTGTTCTGGATCTCCACGAAGATGCCGTCCGAGATGACCTCCGATGGAACTCGGGGCAATAGCTAGAGCTTCGCAGCCGCTCGGATCACCAGCAGCAGGCCGGCCCCTCCGATGGCAAAACCGGACACGAGGGGAAGGGCGTTGGTGAGAGTGCTCACGTAGGCGGCCCGCGGACTACTGAGTTGTGAAGCCCACTTACGGATACCTTCGTCGAACCGAACAAGTAAGAGGCCGGCGGAGACAAGGGTGAGCGCCAGTCCGATTCCGTAGGCCACCACGAGGGCGATGCCGAAGGGCACGCGACCAAGGGCGATCGCCCCGAGGAGCACGACGAGGGCGGACGGGCTGGGGACGAGGCCGCCGGCGAGGCCCATGGCAACAAGCTCACGACGACGGACAAGCGCGCCGGGAACGGGCAACACGTGGTCATGGGACCAGCCGCCATGGGCGTGGCTGGTCACCACGAACCGCTCGTCGGTCGGATGCGGCCGCTCGACCGCACCGTCGCCGGAATGGGGATGCGGATGGGGATGCGCGTGGTCGTCATGCTCGTGGTGATGTCCGTGATCATGATCGTGGTCATGCTCCCGGTGATGGAGGTGGTCATGGTCATGTCCGTGCTCGTGATCGTGATCGCGTCCGTGATCGTGATCGCGGTGTCGCACCTTCGCCGGACGCGCCGCTCGCAGGCTCCGCAACCGACTGCGCACCAGGGTGACGCCGACCCCGACGACCAGAAGTCCCGACACCACGCTGGCCCACCGCAGGGTCCGGTCCGGCGAAACAACGGATGTGGCCGACACCAGGGCGCCAAGTATCACGATGCCAACCGTGTGGGTCAGGGCTACCGTGCCGCCGATGGTGAGAATATCCGCCTTGGTCCCGCGCCGGCTGACCGCGTACGCGGCCATCAGCGTCTTGCCGTGGCCGGGCGCCAACGCATGAAGGCCGCCGAGAACGAGAGCGAGGAGCATGGCCCCGATGGCGAAGGGAAGGGTCACGTCGCGATGAGCGAGGAGCGACTGGAATCGCTGCGTCAGTCCGTCGTTGCCACGATTGTTCGACCCCACCGACCCCACCTGCGGCGCCGATTGCGACGGTGCGACGGACGAGCCAGGCGTCGTCGAAAACATCATCGATCGTTGATCGCTCGGGGCCGTGACCGCTCCCACCGGGTAATGGCGCAGCAGCTCCGTCGGAGAGCTGGTGGCACTATCGCCGGAAACCCGCAGTCCGGATCCGGTCACCGACATCTCCCGCCACCCGATCCGGTCGGCGAAATTCTCATCAACCACGGAGAACGACGCTGCCGATCCAGCGGATGACGCGGCGCGGTATCGGCACTCGAGGCGAAGGGTGCTGAGTCCCGCCTGGCCCGCCGGAAAACCTATGGACGAGTCCACCGCCGACAGCGGCAGTGCCCGGCCGTCTCGTTCGATGAGAAGGTTCGCGGCAATTTCGCCGCAGGTCTTCCGTCGCCACCCGTCACTTGCTGCCGACGGCACAGTGCCGCTCGGCGCGCCCAGCGATTGACGAACCTTGAGGGCCGGGATTTCCGCCATATCGACCACATAGATCACGTCGGCACGACTCGGACCAACAGTCACCTGCGTGGCTGTGTTCACGGTGAAGTTGCCGAGCGGATGCGCGTCGGCGACGCCGACTCCACCGATCATAAGTATACCTAGGACACCGACGAGAAGGGCGGCCGAGCGTCGGGTATTCATGAAACAGCTCCATTCGTGGAAGTGGGGGGAAAGACGTCTTTGGGCAGCGGGACATTGAGCGTCGTCGCCAACGCCACCATGGCGGGCTTCTGGCTCGGCGAGAACCAGGGATTTCGCAATGCCGCGCCCAATTCTTGGCGAGCTGTGGTTGTGTCACCAACAGCCGCGAGGACGGCGGCGGCATGCCAGCGAACCGATGCGACTGCAGGAGCTGTCTGAATTGCTCGGCGCGCATAGGGTTCGGCCTCCTTGGCCTTGCCCATTCCGAACAGCGACCAGGCCATGGCGTCGTTGGTAAAGATCGTTTGGCGTTCGGCGAACGCTCGCCTCGCCGTTCGCACCGCATCGGCAGCGGCGCCGGTTCCGCGGTCGGCCAGGAACACGGCGAGTTCGGCGTCGACGACAGCACCGTTCGCTTGGAAGAGAGAGACGCTGGCGTCAACCAGCTGGTCGGCGGCGACGGCGCCGGCAAGGTCGCCACGAGCTCGGGCGATGTCGGCACGAAGCCCAAGGGCGCCCGGAAGCGGCAGCCGATCAATGAGGCGGTCAAGCATGGTGGTGGCACTCTTCACATCGCCGCGGGCCATAGACACGCGAGCTCGCCCCAGCACGGCGATGGCCACGGTCGGATCGATACGGAGGGCATCGTCGTAGGCACGCGACGCTGCGTCGAGTCGACCTCCTTCGAGAAGAACGTCACCGAGATACCCGAGGGCAACGGCTCGGTCAAACGAAGCCGCCGGCGCAGCACTCGCGGCCTCGCGCATAGTGACCTCCGAGCTGCGAAGGTCACCGGCGAGCTGACGGGAATACGAAAGTCGGGACAGCGTGGCCACGTTGGGGCGTTGCTCCACCAGAGACTGAATCTGGTCGGCGGCAGCAACGTAGTGGCCGAGCTCAATGTTGGCATCGAACAACGACACACGTCCGTCGAGCCCGGTCGGACGCATGGAGACCAGCGATGAAGCGAGGGAGTACGCGTCACTGAAGCGGTGACGCGCGAGGGCCAGCGAAGCTTTTGCCGCCAGAACCTCGGCCGAACGACCGAGCGACTTCTCGGCGCGGACGAGTGCGGCATCGGCTCGGGGATAAAACGCTGGGTCAGCCGTCTCAAAGGCACGGCGGACGTAGGTGCTCCCCAGGGCCAGCCACGAACCGCCGTCGTTCGGCGCGGCCTTCACAGCTGCCTCGAGGGTGACGATCTTTGCCGACGTGGATCGGCTGGCCACCGACGCGCTCGTCGGCACAGCGAACACAACAGAGAGAACCAGGCTCAAG
>JANLQX010000084.1:0-1667 GCA_031368095.1 Actinomycetes bacterium
AGTTCTACATGCACCGCACCGGCCACTGGCTGGGGATGGACGTGCACGACTGCGGCAGTTATGTCGAGCCGTCGCAGGTCGGTGAAGTCAGCGAGCGCAAGGATCCGCTGTCGGGCGAATTGATCAAGAACCGGCCCAGCCGCGTGCTGCGGCCTGGCATGGTGCTCACCATCGAGCCGGGGCTGTACGTACGGCCGGGCGAGGGCGTGCCCGAAAAATTCCACAACATCGGCATCCGCATCGAGGACGACGCCATCGTCACCGACACCGGCTGCGAGCTGATCTCGCGTGGAGTGCCGGTGAACGCCGACGAGATCGAAGCGCTGATGCGGGCCTGAAGCCGGCTCGCCTCAGGGCGGGGAATCGCCGAGCGCCAGGCCCTCGCGCCGCGGATCGGCGCCGCCCACCAGCATCGTCCCGCCGGCGGCGGCCGGCGCCCGGATGATGGTCGAAACACCGCTCGACTGCGCCGCGACCGACACGGTATGACCCAGTGCCCGCAGCCCGGCGACCAGCCCGTCGTTCTGGGCATTGCTGCTGGCGTCGATCAACGGATGTTCGCCGCCCACATTGGTGGTCGGGCTGTTGGAGGCACCGAAATTCACCGTCGAGGTCGCTTGCTGGGCGTCCAGCTTCCAGTCCAGTGCGCTCACCAGAGTCTTCACCACGAACTGGATGATGGTGGCGCCGCCCGGGGATCCGGTCGCCATCAGGAAGTCGCCGCGAGCCCCATCGGGGGCCTTGTTGAACACCAGCGTCGGCGACATCGAACTGCGCGGCCGCTTGAGGGGCGCGACACGGTTGGCGATCGGGCCCGACGCATCGGACGGATCGAACGAGAAGTCCGTCAACTGGTTGTTCAGCAGAAAGCCGCGCGTGAAGTGGAACGACCCCATGCCGCTTTCGATGGTGGTGGTCATCGTCACGGCATTGCCGTCCCTGTCGACGATCGACATGTGGGTCGTGCCCTTGCCCTCCGCGACGCTGAGGCCCTGCGCCTGCGCACCGGTGAACACGCCGGCGATCGCCGTGCCCATGCTCCGGGTGGTGGAGATCAGGCTGGCGCGGCCCTTGAGGTAGTTCTTGTCGACCATCGAGGCGATCCCGTTGCCCGGCAGCGAGACGAAGTCGGTATCGGCGACGTACTTGTTGCGGTCGGCATAAGCGAGACGCTCTGCTTCGCTCACCAGGTGCACGCCCAGCACCGAAGGCTTCGCGCCTTCGGAGTTGACGACCGTTGGCGCAGCGGCGGCGAGGTCGAAATTCTCCAGGATGCCCAGCGTTTGCGCCACGGCAATGCCGCCGGAAGACGGCGGGCCCATGCCGCAGACCCAGCTGGCGCGATAGGTGGTGCAAACCGGCGTTCTGCGGACCGCCCGGTAATTGGCCAGATCGCTCAGCTCCGTGAGTCCGGGCGTGATGGCGACGGTGCTCGTCACCCCGCCGGTCGTGACCTTGATCTTGCTGACGATCGATTGTGCGATCGGTCCCGTGTATAGCGCACTGGCGCCGTTCTGTGCGATCGTGGACAGCGTGTCGGCATATGCAAGATTCTTGATCGTCGTGCCCAGCGCCCTGGGCGTGAAGTCCGCGTTCAGGAAATAGGCCGCCGCTTCGGGGTCGCGCAGCAGGTCGTCGCGAGCGCCGCTGATGGCAGCAGCCATCCG
>JANLQX010000098.1:0-10853 GCA_031368095.1 Actinomycetes bacterium
CGTCATCACCCTGGGCGAGCTTCATTACTCAAAGGCCACAGCCCGACCGATTCGACTTGTCGTGGCCGTTGCCGGTGACTCGCCATGGAAGTCCGCCCACGATCTCCCGATCGGGGTTCGGGTGTCCACGGAGTACGTGGGCCTCACCACCAAGTATTTCGATCACCTCGGCAAGCACGCGGTGGTCAGGCTTTCCTATGGAGCCACCGAAGCAAAAATTCCGGACATTGCCGACGTCGTGGTGGAAATAACCGAGACGGGATCGGCCCTGCGTGCCGCCGGACTTCGCATCATCGACACCATCTTGACGAGCTACACCGAACTGATCGCCAACCCAGCCGCCTACGCCGACCCGGAGAAGCGCCATGCCATGGAGCAAATTCAGACCTTGCTGGCCGGCACCCTCGAAGCACGTGGCAAGGTGCTGTTGAAGCTCAACGTTGACAACGAGCACTTCGACGCCGTCATCGCCCTCGTCCCCTCGATGAAGACGCCGACGGTGGCGAAGCTTTTCGGAGACTCCGGCTATGCCATCGAAACAGTGGTGCCGAAGAAGGGCATCAACATGCTCATCCCCGCCCTCAAAGATGCCGGCGCCACCGACATCTTGGAGCTGCCGATCGAAAAGATCGTCCACTAATGGCGGCGATGCCCGCCGAGTTTGATGCGGTGGTCACGGAGTTCGATCCCGTCGTGGGCCTCGGCACGGTGGAAGTCGCCGACGGGCGTCAGCTTGGCTTCCACGCCACGGCAATCGCCGACGGTTCCCGCACGGTCGGCGTCGGTGCGCTTGTCGCGATCGGTGTTCACGCCGCGCCCGGAGGCGTGTTCGAAGCCAGCCCGGTCACACTCCGAGCGGCGTCGTTCCCGTGCCCCGTGTGTCGAACCGCGGTTCCGGGTCGAGCCCGAGAATACGAAATCTGTCCGTGCTGCAATTGGGAGGACGATCCCGTGCAGTTCGACGATCCGGTGGCCAACGGGGGAGCGAATGGTTCGTCGCTCGACGAGGCGCGGGCTCGCTGGCTCCTCCGAGACTGACCTCTTGGCCGTCAGGTTCCCGAGCCGCCAGATATCTGCACGAACGCCAGCCGGATCTGGGCCAAGGCATCGTCAAGGGTGTCTTCGTCAAGGCCAAGTCGGCCGTGAAGTCCGTCGACCAACGCACCCATGGCGTCGATGGCGAGACGGGCATCTTCGAGATTCGGCGGCTCCGTCTGCAGGTGGACGGCGGCCAACTGGAAGAGTCCAATGGCGTGATTGGCCACGATGGCCGATGCCGGAACGGACAGGATTTCTCGTTGGGCCTCGACGAGTTCATCTTGGAGCGCGGCCACATCGTCGGCGCTCAGATCCGAGTCGATGCGGCCGAGTGCCTCGTCTCGGGCGGCGGCCTGGGCCGGTTCGGTGGTGCGGCGCACGGGGCGCTCGCCGTCGGGGGTCCAAAGAGAGCTCATCGGCCGTGTAACCTAGACGCCTACAACCGAGAAGAAGCGGGTGTCTGGTTCGTCCAGTCACCCCACCCGGCCACTGCTCGCCTGAGCAACTTGCGTCCGGGTCGTCTGTCTGGTCTCGCACCTCTTCGCCGTCGGCGGGTAGGCGGCGGGCTCCGTCGTGCTTGTTCGCGGATCGCCCTGCCCGAACCCGAGGAGTGATGCCGAATCGCTACTGCCCCGTCCAATGACCCCCGCGAGCCGCGGATCAACGAGCGCATTCGCGCCCGTGAAGTCCGGCTGCTTGGCCCCGACGGCGCCCCACTGGGCATCAAGCCGCTTCCTGAGGCCCTGCAAACCGCTCGTGAGCTTGAGCTCGACCTGGTCGAGATCGCGCCGATGGCGAATCCGCCCGTCTGCAAGATTCTCGACTACCCGAAGTATCTCTACGAGCTGAAGCAGAAGGACAAAGAGGCTCGGAAAAAGTCGATCGCCATCTCCATCAAGGAGATGAAGTACCGCCCGAAGATCGGCGGAGGTGACTTCGACACCAAGACCCGCAAGGTCGCCGAGTTCTTGTCCGAGGGGCACAAGGTCAAGATAACCATCATGTTTCGTGGCCGTGAGGTCGCTCACCCCGAGCTGGGGATGAAGATCCTCAACAAGGTCGCCGAAATCATCGGCGCCGCCGCCAAGATCGAAGCTACGCCCCGTCTCGACGGGCGCAACATGACAATGGTGCTGGCCCCGGAGAAAAAGGCACCGCCGCCGAAATCGAAATCCTCTCGGGCCGACGATTCGGCCGAAGTATCGGAGGCCCCCCATTCCTCGGAACCCGATGAATCCACCGCTCCGATCGCAGTAACCGACGCACCAACGGCCCCCGCCGTTGCGCCGGAACCATCCGCACCAATTCCCGAAGTCGCACCGGCGCCTGCCGCGGCGGTCTGAATCCTCGGGTCAGCAGCACCTACTAGGAGACTCTCATGCCCAAGATGAAGACCAACCGCACGGCTGCGAAGCGCTTCCGCGTGACCGGCACCGGCAAGATCATGCGCGAAAAGGCCTTCGGCTACCACAAGCTCGAGCACAAGTCCTCGACTCGCACTCGTCGGCTGGCCAAGGATTCCGTCCTGGCTCCTGGCGATGCCGCCAACGTCAAGAAGATGCTCGGTATCTGAGCTGAGCACGTGGTGGGCGTTCGTCGCTCACCGTTTTCCCGGCGTTGTCCGGTCGCAGTATTTCTTGTACCTCGGGTCATGTTCTGACCCAACCCCGAAGGAGTTGTTCCCATGGCCCGCGTCAAGGGTGGCGTTCACGCCAAGAAGCACCACAAGGCAGTTCTCGAAGCGGCGAAGGGTTACCGCGGCTCCAAGAGCCGTACCTTCCGTACCGCCAACCAGCAGGTCATGCAGTCGATGCGGTATGCGTTTCGCGACCGCCGCGCCCGCAAGGGCGACATGCGGGCTCTGTGGATCCAACGCATCAACGCTGAATGTCGGGTGAACGGGGTGTCGTATTCCCGATTCATCAATGGGCTCAAGGTTGCCGGCATTGAGGTCGATCGCAAGATGCTGGCCGACCTGGCCGTCACCGACTCCGCCGCGTTCGCCTCACTGGTGAAGTCGGCGTCCCAAGCTGCCGCCTCGTCTTCGACGGCGGCGTGACGTCCAGGCTTCGGCCTGACCAAGAAACGGCCACGGTGATAAGCGCCCCTGCTCTCACCTTGCACAACCAACATGTTCAGCGGCTGCGGCGCCTTTTGGGGCGCCGCGCGGCGCGTTTGGACGAGGGCTGTGTGGTCGTCGAGGGAGCGAAAGTCCTCAACGAAGCGTTCGACTCCGAACGTCGCGTTGTCGCCGTGTTCGCCGCCGCTGGCACCGTCGACCTCGTTCTGAGCCGAGCCGAAGCGGCACTCGTCCCAGTGTTTACCCTCGCCGACGGTGTGCTCGACCGCATCGCCGACACGGTCACGCCGCAAGGTATCGCGGCGATTGTCGAGTGGTCGCCGGCCACGTTGTCGAGTCTCCAGGACGGCCTTGCACAGGGAGGCTTCGTCGTTGTCGGCGTCGACGTGCGCGATCCCGGCAACGCTGGAACCCTGATCCGTTCAGCCGAGGCGGCGGGCGCGACCGGAGTCGTTCTGGCCGGATCTTCGGTCGACGTCACCAGTCCGAAAGTAATCCGGGCTTCGGCTGGTTCGGTGTTCCACCTGCCAGTGGTCGTCGAATCCGGAGTCACCGACGCCGTCAGTCTGCTGCGATCGTGGGGGGTGCGGGTGTGGGCGACCGCGGTCCGTACCGGCGCCACCGTGAATTACGACGCCGCCGATCTGACCGGTCCGACCGCCATTGTGGTCGGCAACGAAGCCCACGGACTCGACGAAGAACTTGTCGTCGCCGACGGGCTCGTGACCATCCCGATGCGGGGTCGGACCGAATCGCTCAACGTCGGCGTTGCCGCATCGATTCTCGCCTTCGAATCGGCCCGCCAGCGGCGTGCCGGTCGGGCAGACTCGTCGCAATGAATCTGGACGAACTTGGCGGCCTGCGGGCGGCGGCGAATGCCGCCCTCACGGCGGCCACCACGAGCGACGAACTCAAGTCGGCCGAAGTTGCCGTGCTGGGCAAAAAGGCCCCGCTCACGTTGGCCAACCAAGCACTCGGTTCGATGACTCCGGAGGACCGTAAGTCGTTCGGAGCGGCCATCAACGCTGCTCGCACCGACGTGAGCGAGACCTTGGCGGTGCGTCGAACCTCGATTGCCGACGTCGAACGGCGGGCCCGACTCGAAGCCGAACGACTTGACCTCACAGAGCGGTTCGACCCCGACCTTCCCGGTCGACTTCACCTCATCAGCCGGACTATCCGGGACCTCGAAGACATCTTCGTCGGTATGGGCTTTACCGTGCATTCCGGGAACGAGGTCGAGACCGACTGGTACAACTTCGAAGCCCTGAACTTCCCGCCGGCTCACCCGGCCCGCAGCATGCACGACACCTTCTTCTTAGATCTCCCCGGGACCGACGGAAGGATGGACGACGTGTTGTTACGTACGCATACTTCTCCGATGCAGATCCGCGTGATGCAGGGACAGAAGCCGCCGATCTACGCCGTGATGCCAGGCCGTTGTTACCGCGTCGACACGCCCGACGCTCGCCATCTCCCGACCTTCCATCAGATCGAAGCGCTGGTCATCGATAGGGGAATCAGCCTTGGCCACCTGGCGGGGACCATCGAACAGTTCATCGCCGCATATTTCGGTCGCGACAACTTGAAGGTGCGCTTACGACCGTCGTTCTTCCCGTTCACCGAACCTTCAGCCGAATTCGACATCACATGCCCGTTCTGCGGTGGCGCCGGATGTCGGGTGTGTTCGCAGTCGGGATGGATCGAACTAGGCGGGTGTGGCATGGTCCATCCGAATGTCCTTCGTAACGGTGGGATCGATCCGGAGGAGTACACCGGGTTCGCTTGGGGTTTCGGCATCGATCGCCTGGCCATGAATCGTCACAACGTCGAAGATCTTCGTGTCTTTCTCGACAACGACCTTCGACTGCTGCAGCAGTTCTAAACGAGGCTCACGAACATGAAACTCTCTCTTGCCTGGTTACGGGAAATGGTGCCGGTCCCGGAGAATGTCGAGGAACTGACGGCCATCTTCAACGGCCTCGGCCTTGAGGTCGAAGGAGTCGAACGGATCGGTGAAGGACTCGCTGGGATTGTCACGGCAAAGGTGCGGGCGATCCGCGCCCATCCCAATGCCGACAAGATCCGTCTCGTCGACGTCATCACTGTGCCCGACGGCGAGGCGCTCCAGATTGCCTGTGGCGCCTGGAACTTCTTTGAAGGTGACATCGTGCCGCTGGCCACTCTCGGGTCCACCATGCCCGATGGAATGGCGATCGAACGACGCAAGATGCGCGGCGAGTGGTCCAACGGAATGCTGTGCTCTACGCGAGAGTTGGGGCTCGGCGACGACCATGCCGGCATCTTGCGTCTCGACCCTTCAACCGCGCTCGGGCTGCCGATCACCGAAGCCCTTGGCATCGTCGCCGACGTCGTCTTCGACCTCAGTGTCAACCCGAATCGGCCCGACGCGATGAGCGTCCTCGGCGTTGCCCGTGACGTCGCCGCCAAGCTAGGTCTGGCGTTGACTCGCCCAGGGATGATTTCTGGCGTTGTCGACGCGCCGAAGTCATTGGTCGAGCGAGGCTCAATAGCGGCGACCGACTTGTGCGATCGCCTCACGGTGAGTGTGATTCGCAATGTTTCAGTTGCTCCGTCGCCCAAGTGGGTCCAGGATCGGTTGTTGGCGTCGGGAATGCGACCAATTTCCAACCTCGTCGATGCCTCGAACCTGGTGATGCTCGAACTTGGCATTCCGAGTCATGCTTTCGATCTGGACAAGCTGGCTGAGGGGCGCATCGGTATCCGGTGGGCAACGGAGGGGGAGAGAGTCGTGACCCTCGATGAAGTTGAGCGCACGCTTTCCGTCGGCGACAACACCGACGGTGTCATCACCGACGGGGCTGACCGAGCCGTCGGGATCGCCGCAGTGATGGGCGGACTCACGAGCGAGGTGAGCCCCACGACCACATCGCTTCTCCTGGAGATCGCCCACTGGACTCCTATCTGCGTAGCTCGAACAGCCAAACGTCTTGGGCTTCGGAGCGAGGCGTCGGCTCGCTTCGAGCGCGGCACGGACCCCGAAGCGATCCCGGCGGCGGCGGCGCGCTTTGTCGAAATTGTTCGACTCACCTGCCCCGATGTGGTGGTCGAGTCGTTCGACGACGTTCGCCCGATAGCTACCGTGCATCGATCAGCGCGCGTACGAACGTCGCGTATCAACCTCGTCCTGGGCACAGCGCTAACCGATGCCGACGTGGCATCGCTGCTGGGCCCCATCGGCTTTGCTGCCACGCTCGTCGAACCTGGTCTCCACGACGTCGTCCTGCCGTCGTGGCGTCCCGATTCCACCGAAGAGATCGACGTGGTGGAAGAGGTTGGTCGTCACCACGGCTACGACCGGATCGCCCGCCAACACCTTCGCACGGACCTCGTCGGACGGCTCACTCCGTTGCAACTGGACCGCCGTCGAGTCGGCGATCTGCTGACCGCATTGTCGGTCAACGAGGTCTGGACATCGACGTTCCTGAGTGAGCGAGACGTCACCGATACCGGAGTCGCCGACCGGACCGTTCGCGTTGCCAACCCGATGTCGCCGGATGAAAGTGTCATGCGGCCGAGTCTTCTCCCCGGACTACTTCGAGTTATTTCGCACAATGCCAAGCATCGGAACCGGTCAAGTCGGTTCTTTGAGATCGGCCATACGTTCACGACGCCGCGTCCGGATCAAATCCTCCCTTACGAACGTGAACACCTCATTGTTGCGATGGCGGCCGACGGTGATGACGCTCGCGCCGCGGTGACCGTTCTTGACCAACTCATTGCTCTTTTGCGGATCGTCCCGCAGGCGCTGGCCATCCACGCCGCCGAAGTTCCCGGGCTCCATCCCACCCGGTCGGCGCGAATCGTGAACACCGGCACCGGTTTCCCGCTGGGGTTTCTCGGCGAGGTTGATCCGGCCGTACTGGCCGTTTGGGGCATCGACGTTCGTGTCGGAATTCTCCACGTCGACCTTGAGAACCTCATTTCCCAGCCCCGCCGAAACGCCGACGTTGCGTCGTTCAGTCGGTTCCCGTCGAGCGATATCGATCTTGCCTTTGTCGTTCCCGACGCCATCACGGCCGACGCCGTCAGCGCAGCTTTGCGCGCCGGTGCGGGCACTCTCTGCGAAAGCGTGTCCTTGTTCGACGTATACCGCGGTGTCGGCGTGCTGGACGGCCATCGAAGCCTGGCTTTCCGGGTACGTTTCGTGTCGGCGGATCACACGCTGTCCGACGCCGAGTTGACCGCCGTTCGTCAGGCCGCCATTGATGAAGTGGCGAAGGAGACCGGGGCGTTGCTCAGGGCCTGACGGGCTATCCCACCGAACGCAACCCGCGACCAGCCGAGGCGATCTCAGCAAGATCGTTGGCGCGGATCGAGAGAATGCGGTCGGTGCGAATGCTCAGAAGTCTCTCCGCCCAGGGGTCGAGGCGAGCAGGGCGCCCCGGGGCGACGCGAAAGAACGTGGTGAGCGGTCCTTCCGGTGCGTAGCCGTCGGCTCCGGCGGCGTGCTCAACGTGCGTGTCGACAAAGGTGATGTCGTATTCCATATGTTCCTCCAGCATTTCCAAGTACTACGCGTACATGGCAGTGTGGCGGTTGCTTCTTGTGGACAACAACGCCATGAACCCTGTGGATTGCTAGTGTTTTCCACAGGCACGGGTATGAATACTCATGCAGGTACGTGCATGATCCGGTAGGATCTGTCCATGGCATCAGTCGGCATCATCGGCGCGTCGGGGTACACCGGCGTCGAACTTCTTCGGCTCATCCACGGCCACCAGCACCTGGACCTTCGTTGGGCCACAGGTGATTCGCAGGCCGGAACGCCGGTCGCCACGCTCTACCCCAGCCTCGCTACGGCCTATCCGGACTCGGTCTTCTCGACGTACGACCCGACCGCCGCCGATGGCTGCGACCTCGTGTTCCTGTGCCTACCCCACGGGAAGAGCCAGGAGCTGATGCCGGACCTGATGAATCGGGTCCCTCACATCGTCGACCTGGGCGCTGACTTCAGACTCAACGACGCCGCCACGTATGAGCGGTGGTACCACGAGCCTCACGCCCAACCGTCACTGCTGTCGAAGTTTGTCTATGGCCTTCCCGAACTGTTCCGGGCCAAGCTCAAGGGGGCGTCCCTCATCGCCGCCCCGGGTTGTTATCCAACGTGTGCGGCCCTCGGCCTCGCCCCACTCGTGAAACACGGCGCTATCGAGGCGTCGGGAATCATCGTCGACGCCGCGTCAGGAGTGTCTGGGGCCGGCCGAGCGCTCAAACACACAAGCCTCTATGGCACCGTCGCCGAGAACTTCGAGGCCTATGGGCTTCTCAATCATCGCCACACCGCCGAAATCGAAATGCTCACTGGCGCGCAGGTCCTCTTCACACCGCATGTGGCCCCGATGACTCGCGGCATGCTCACCACGAGTTATGCCCGGCCTTCGACGTCTACCTCCACCGATGCTCTCCTCGCCATGCTCCGAGGGGTCTATGCCGGCGAACCCTTCGTCACCATTGTCGACGGATCACCCTCGACCAAAGCCGTACTTGGGACCAACGTCTGTCAGATCACGGCTCGCTACGACGAGCGGACTGGCTATGTCGTCGTGATCGCGGCGATCGACAATCTCACCAAAGGGGCAAGTGGAGCAATGGTGCAATGCGCCAACCTTGCGCTTGGATTCGAGGAAACGACCGGGTTGTCCACTATTGGGTTGTACCCGTGAGTGACGATCCGTTGACAGCGCTCTCGCCCGTCACGAAGGCCCGGGTCCTGGTCGAAGCGCTTCCGTATATCAAGCGTTTCTGGGGTCAGGTCGTTGTCGTCAAATACGGCGGCAACGTTTTGGCTGGCACTGACGATGAGACGGCGCTTCGACTCTTTGCTGAGGACATCGTTCTAATGCGTTCCGTCGGGATGCGCCCAGTCGTTGTCCACGGCGGTGGTCCGCAGATCGCCGACATGCTCGCCCGGCTCTCGATTGCCAGCGAGTTCCGCAACGGGCTCCGCGTGACCAACGCCGAGACGTTGGAAGTGGTTCGCATGGTTCTGGTCGGCAAGGTCAATCGTGACGTTGTTTCCGCCATCAACGTCCACGGGGCGCTCGCCGTCGGAATGTCCGGGGAGGACGCAAACCTGTTGCGGGTGACGCCTCGCGATCCCCAGCTCGGTTTTGTCGGTGATGTTGCGTCCGTCAACACCGAGGTTTTGCAACGCCTTCTAGCCGACGAGCTCATCCCCGTGATCGCCACCATCGGCGTTGATGACGCGGGCCAGGCATATAACGTCAATGCCGACACCGCGGCCGGATCCATAGCTGGCGCCCTCGGCGCGGTGAAACTTGTCTACCTCACCAATATCGAGGGGCTTCGTCGAAACGTCGACGATCCGGCGTCGCACATCAGTTCCGTAACTGTCTCCGAACTGGAAACCATGCTGGCCGACGGAACGCTCACCGGCGGGATGATCCCGAAAATCGAGAGTTGCCTGCATGCCATCCGCTGCGGTGTGCACAAAGCCCACATTCTCGACGGACGAGCGCCGCATGCGCTCCTTCTCGAAGTGTTCACCAACGCCGGCATCGGCACGGAGGTCACCCAATGAGCGGTACCCATTGCGCTGCGCTCTTCCGCTTCGCTTCAGTGCTCGCAACACGAGCGACCCGACAGATTCGAGCGGTCACCCAATGAGCGGACTCACCAGCTTCTCGTCGCCCCACGTCGCGGCGGTGGCCTCGGTTCCTCGCCAGGGCGGTCCGAGTGGGGTGGATTACTGCCCGCTGATGCCAACGTTCGGAGCACCGAGCGTCACGTTTGTACGGGGGAGCGGCACGGAACTGTGGGACGCCGATGGAAACCGGTATCTCGACTTCCTGTGCGGTCTGGCGGTCACCTCACTGGGTCACGCCAACCCCGAAATTGCCGAGGCGATAGGAGAGCAGGCGTCGACACTGCTTCACGTATCGAACCTGTTCGCCACCGTTCCCGGTCCGCAGGTGGCCATGACGATCGACCGTCTGCTGGGCGGAGGCGGACAGGTGTTCTTTGCCAATTCGGGGGCGGAAGCGAACGAGTGTGCGATCAAAGTGGCGAGAAAGTGGGCCGGATACGGTCGCCACCACATCATCAGTGCGTTCGGCTCGTTTCACGGGCGCACGCTCGCAACCCTGCA
Source organism: Actinomycetes bacterium (assembly GCA_031368095.1). Taxonomy (GTDB): domain Bacteria; phylum Actinomycetota; class Acidimicrobiia; order Acidimicrobiales; family JANYDT01; genus JANLQX01. The sequence goes on from JANLQX010000098.1 coordinate 10,272, forward strand.
CATGACGGGCCAGCCCTCCAAGCACGAGGCCTTCCAGCCCCTCCCCGAAGGCTTCCGACATGCCGTCTGGGCCGACGTGGCTGATATCGAGCGCATGATCGATCCGACTACGGCGGCGGTCATGTTGGAACCGGTGCAGGGCGAGGGTGGCGTCGTCCCGGCCCCTCCCGGTTACTTTGCCGACGTGCATCGGTTGTGTCGTGAACGAGATCTTTTGTTCATGGTCGATGAGATCCAGACCGGATTCGGCCGCACGGGAAAGTGGTTCGGTTTCGAACATTTCCTGGATCGCGACTCGCGTCCCGATGTGATCACACTGGCGAAAGCGCTCGGCAATGGGATGCCGATCGGCGCGTGCTGGGCTCGACGAGACGTCGCCGCCGCCTTCAAGCCCGGTGATCACGGCTCGACGTACAGCGGGCAGCCCTTGGCCGCGAGCGCAGCTGCCAAGGTGCTCGAAATCATGGAACGTGATGACATCGTGGAACAGGCCCGCAGGTCGGGGGAGCGAATCCGCAACGAGCTGGCGCTCCTCCCGGGGGTGGCCGAAGCGCGCGGTCTGGGCATGCTTCTGGCCATTGA
>JANLQX010000125.1:0-25800 GCA_031368095.1 Actinomycetes bacterium
GCATCGGTGCACTCCTCCTTCGCGACCCCGCCGCTATCCGCAGTCCATTTTTCCTCCTCGCCCCGAGTGCGCTCCGACTTCCGCTCATTTTGCTGGCCACCGCCGCCACCGTCATCGCCTCGCAAGCCCTCATTTCCGGCGTGTTCTCGCTCACTTCGCAGGCGATTCAGCTCGGCTTCGCGCCCCGGACTCGAATTGTTTACACGTCGTCATCAGCCCGCGGTCAGATATACGTACCCTCAGTGAGCTGGGGGCTGATGATTGCCTGCGTCGGTCTCGTTCTGGCCTTCGGCTCCTCGGCGCGACTGGCGGCGGCCTTCGGCCTTTCGGTCACCGGCACGATGTTCATCACCACCGTGCTCTTTGCCGTGTACGCCGTGAAGACACTTCGGTGGAGTCGGCTCATGACTGGCGTGATGACGGGGATCGTGTTGTTCGTGGAAGGTGCCTTTCTCGCCGCTAACGCCGTCAAGTTCGTGGACGGCGGATGGGTGCCGTTGGTGGTCGGCATCGTGGTCGTCACGTTGTTCGTGACCTGGAAGACCGGCCGCACACTCGTCGCCTCACGGATCGCCGTCACCCGAACGATTCTGGCCACCTACATCGACGGCATTTGCCAGGGCGACATCGTCCGGACTCCGGGCACTGCGGTGTTCCTGTACTCCCAGCGCCTAACGACGCCACCGAGTTTGGCGACGCTCGTTCGGACCACCGGCACCCTTCACGAGAACGCGTACGTGGTAGCGATCGTGATCGACGAGGTACCCCGAGTCCATCCGGCGCGTCGTCTCACCTGCGACGAACTGGGGTACGGCGTCCGTAAAGTCACGATGCACTACGGCTTCATGGACGAGACCTTCGTGGCCGACGATCTTTCGACCCACCTCAACATTCACCCGTCGACCACGGACTATGTCCTGGGGCGGGAGTCGGTCATTCCATCAACACGACCGGGGATGGTCCGCTGGCGGGAGGCGTTGTACTCCCTCATGGTTCGCAACGCGTCCGACGTGGCGACGTCGTTTCATCTCCCCACCGAACGCGTCATCGAGATCGGCACCCGCGTCGAGATCTGAGTCACGCTGTTTCGATCGCCGCGCAACCGGGTACTGCGCATCAATGTCCGAAGTCTTTGACGTTTCCGCGCAGCCATTGTCGTTCGACGCCGAGAGCAGCAAGAAGGCTCGCATCGATGCCACCGCGTTCCGCGGCCGCGTGCCAGTGGTCCTGGCGTTCGTCGGACCGGCGGGCCAGGAAGCTGACGCCGCGATTCTCAGCTTCGACAGCGCCCTCATTCGCTTCGGCGAACGGCGAATTCAGCTCCTCGTCGTGGTCGACGGCTACCCCGCCGAGGTGGCCGAGCGCCTCGGGATTGCTGTTGCATTGATCACCGATGACGGTCTTGGCGTAGAACTCGATGCCGAGGTCGATGACCAAGGGCGCCTCTGCTCGGTGATCCTCGGCAACGATGGCCGGGTCCTCGACACCGTCCGTCAACTCCCGACCGAGGATCAAGCATCGGCCATTCTTCTTGCCATCGAACGCTTGACGGCCGAGTTTCCCGATCGTTTCGGAATTCTCCCCGAGTTCGACGAAAACGCCGAGGAAATCGACGACCCCACGGGTAACAAATCGAAGTTCAACGGGCCGAGCTTTCGTCAGAGGCTGTCGTGGCTTACCGGCGACCGAGCCGACGAAGCAAAGGCGCTCGCCAAAAAGATCGACGCACCGACCGCGCCCGACGAGACCGTCTTGGCCGCCGCCACGCAAGCAGTCAAAGAAGCGCACGGTGACTCCCTCGTCGATGAGACAACTCCGGTGTCAAGCGATGTGGCCACGGCTGACGACGTCATAGACAAGCTGCAGCCGTGAACCTGCGCGAAAGGTTTCGACATCTCGGGCAACCTGCTCCGGCGACCTCGCCGAGGGACGCAAAACCTCAACCGCCTGGCGCCCGAGCTCCGTGGAAGGTCGAAGGGGCGGCCACTCCCCCACCCGACACCCAGCGCGGCAAGCTCGGGTCCCCCGGGGGGCTACCGCGATGGGCAAAATGGATCGCCGGCGCCCTTCTGCTGAACTGGATTCTCGCGTCGCTCTTCACCCGAGCAACCCCATCAACAACAATTACCTACAGCGCGTTTCTTGAACAGGTCGGTGCCGGCAACGTCTCCACGGTAATCACCAAGGGCGACTCGATCACCGGGAAGCTCACCAAAGCGATCGCCGTGAAGTCGAAGAACACGACCACGTTCGCCACCGAACGGCCGGCGTTCGCCGACGACAACCTGCTCGCCGCGCTCCAGGCGAAGAACGTTGTCGTGACCGCCAAACCACTGGTGTCGGACTCGCCTCTGTGGGCCACGCTCCTGGTCAATTTTGGCCCCACGTTGCTCATCGTCGGGCTCGTCGTGATCGGGACTCGCTCGATGCGCAAGTCCGGCGGCCTAGGAGGGATCGGCGGGATCGGCCGTTCCAAAGCCATTCGTGGCGATGAATTAGGCACACAACGGGTCACGTTCGTCGACGTTGCCGGTATCGATGAAGTCGAAGAGCAACTGTCCGAAATTGTAGAAATGCTTCGCGATCCGGCCAAGTATCACAACGTCGGCGCCCGACTCCCGCACGGCGTGCTCCTCTCCGGCCCGCCCGGGACCGGAAAGACCCTTCTTGCTCGCGCCGTGGCCGGAGAAGCGGGCGTTCCGTTCTTCTCCGTCTCGGCCGCCGAGTTCATCGAAATGATCGTGGGGGTCGGGGCCAGCCGGGTCCGGGACCTCTTCGATCAGGCCAAGAAGGTTGCTCCGTCGATCATCTTCATTGACGAGCTCGACGCCATCGGCCGAGCCCGGGGCGGAGGCGCAAGCTTCGGCGGTGTCGACGAGCGCGAACAGACGCTGAACCAGATCCTCACCGAGATGGACGGCTTTTCTCAGACCGACGGCGTGGTCGTCATCGCGGCGACGAACCGGGCCGATGTCCTCGATTCCGCGCTCCTGCGTCCGGGTCGCTTCGATCGCCGGATCGTGGTGAATGCGCCCGACCTGGTGGGCCGTAAAGCCATTCTCGAAATCCACGCCCGAGGAGTGCCCCTCGGCGACGACGTCTCGCTGGCTCAGGTCGCCGCCACCACCCCCGGGATGGTCGGCGCTGACCTGAAGAACCTTGTGAACGAAGCGGCCCTGCTCGCCGCCAAAAGCAATCGCGATCGTCTGCAGGCATCGGACTTCTCCCAGTCACTGGAGAAGATCATTCTCGGAGCGGAACGCCACATCACCATCGCACCCGCGGATCGCGAGCGCACCGCCTACCACGAGAGCGGCCACGCGCTCCTCGGCATGCTGCTTCCGGGCGCCGACCCAGTTCGAAAGATCTCGATCATTCCCCGAGGCAACGCCCTAGGGGTCACGTTCCAGACGCCTGACACCGATCGCTACGGGTACGACGCCGAGTACCTCCGAGGCCGCATCACCGGCGCTCTCGGAGGCCGCGCCGCCGAGCAACTCGTCTACGGATCGGTGACCACGGGAGCCGAGTCGGACCTGGAGCAATGCACCTCGATCGCCCGACAAATGGTCGGACGATGGGGGATGTCGGAAGCCATCGGGCCCGTCTCCATTCTTCCCGCCAACGACGGACAAATGCGATTCGCCGGAGATCCCCGCTCAGCCTCTGAAGCGAGTCTGGAACTCGTCGATGTAGAAGTACGCGCACTTATTGATAGCTGCTACGTCGATGCGCTGAAACGACTCACGGAACATCGACCGCAACTCAACCAACTGGCTGCCGCTCTTCTTGCCGCCGAAACGCTCGACGAGGCCGCTGCCTACGCCGCCGCCGGCCTGCCAGCCCCGGCGACGAACAGGTAGAGATGGCATAAAAGCAATCCAGATTCACGAGAGCACGGCACCGCCGAGGTCCCAAATACACCACGTGCCGGGCGCCCGGGTCGTCGACTTTCCTGTCAACGTGATCACGACTGGTGTTCAGCCCAGAGCGATTCAACGGGCAGAACGGCGAGACGGTCACCCATGCGCAGGGCTTCGGGCGCAAGGCAGAGCAGGAATCCAAACCGAAACCGATCGCCGAGTCGATCCCGAAGAAACCGCAAGCCAGCCATGTCCGCTGTGGTGGGTGATGAAGTTGCTTCGACTTCAATGCCGATGATCTCTCCACTCGGTGCCTCAAGAATGATGTCGACCTCAGTGCCGCCGCGGTCACGGAAATGCCACATCGTCGGCTTTGATTCCGACCAACTGATTTGTCGGTGGAGCTCGTTCCCAACGAACGTCTCGAGTAGTTGCCCGAGCGCATTTGGATCCCGTCGAAGTGTTTCCGGGTTGGCCCCAGTCAGATATGCAGCGAGCCCCGAGTCGACGATTGTGACCTTCGGCTTCCTGGCGACCTTGGCGCTGAGATTGGTCGACCACGCTGGTGTTGTGCCCACAAGAAATGCGGAGGCCAATCGAGCAAGGTACGCGCTGCCGGTACGCGCCGGGATGCCGAGTTCATTGGAGATCGATGCAACGTTGAGCTCCGTCGAAGTTCGAGCAGCGCACAGACGGAGCAACCGCGGGATCTCCGCCAGACGTTCAATATCGGCCAGTTCACTTACGACCTTCTGCACTGATGTCGTCATGTACAACTCGAACCACCGGTTTCGGCGATGTTGGGTTCGACGGACAGCCTCTGGAAAACCTCCGGCACAGATGCGCCCGATGATGTCGGCTCTCGTCGCCCGCCCGGTTCGTATCAGCAGCCGGGGATCAGAGAACGCCGCATCGACAAAGTCCTCTCTGGTCCCTTCGAGTTCACCTTGAGAGAAGGGAGCAAGCTCTATGACATCCACTCGCCCCACAAGCGAATCCGCCATGTCCGGAGCCGAGAGAAGGCGGGACGAGCCGGTCAGCATGAATCGTCCTGGGCGGCGGTCTCTGTCGACGTCGGCCTTAATGGCACGAAAGATCGTTGGCTCGAGTTGCGCCTCGTCGATGACGAGCGTGTCCACACCGCGATCGAGGAACCCGCGCGGGTCGGTACGGGCGGCAGCGCGAACCGCAACGTCGTCAAAACTCACGATCTCTACTGAACCCAGGTAGTCCTGCTCTCTCACTAGCGTCGATTTGCCTACCTGCCGGGCTCCGTTCACGACAACGACGGGAGTGTCAGCGAGGGCCTCCGTCACTTGCTTCGTTACCCATCTTGGACGAACCAACGCTTCCATGGACGAAAGATACTGCACTTTCGTCCGATGAGACTTCGCCGTTTCGTCCGGAGGATTACCGCCGTTTCGTCCGCCGCGACTCCGGCTCGCGATGTTCGTCGATTTCCTCACTTCTCCTCACGCTCGACCATGGGTCTGGCTGCTCATGCAGCCGGTGCGATTGCAAGCACTGCTGATCGTGGAGCGCAGCAGAAAAAACGACTACCCGGTCGATACCGTCTGAAAGAAGATGGAAACTTCTTTGCCGATTGTGTTTGCCGTGAGATGGGACGGGTACAGAAGTGCGACATCGCACAAAAATCCCCAGAAGGGGGCACCATGAGCACAGCAGCTATGCATGTGACGAACAGCTCGCTCCTGGCGGCGGTGGAACGAGAACTTGAGTGGGACCCGGCGGTCTCGCTCGCCAGTATCGGCGTTTCGGTGAACGAACACGCGGTCACGCTGAGTGGCACCGTCGTAAGCGGTGTGCCCCGTGAAAAACAACGCCACGCTGACGCCGCAACCGTCGACGCACTTGATCCACAACCACATCGTGGAGGCCCTCGAACGTTACGCCGACGCCGAAGCCAACGCCATCAAAGTCACATCGGATGGCGGCGAAGTCACGATGATGGCTCGGCTTCGTCGTGGGCCAAACGCGACCGCGCCGAGACTGCGGCGTGGGCGGCGCCCGGCGTCACCATGGTCCGAGACAAAATAACTATTCGCTGACCGTCGCACAACGTCGCGGCGGCGAAACCAGCAGCTGCGCCACAGGCATCACGCCGGTGGCGCAGCTGCACTACACCACCCTTCGTACGGCGCTCCTGTCTCCATCCCAGCGACAAAGGAAACTCCTATGGCTAGTCCGACGTCTGCCAGGCCGTGCGTGACCGTTTCGCTGCTCTTCGGCGCCTCCGCCGAAGAGGTTCGAACCGGATTCACCACGGTGTGGATGCACGGTGACCACAACAGCTCCACTTCGCGCGAATTGTCGGAAGCTATACGCCGAGCGTCAGATCTCGACGATGCCGATGTCATGGTGGACTTCAGCGACGTCAAATCCATGAACATCCACGCCGTGGAAGTCATCCTCGCCGCCACCGCGTCGTTGCGCGAAAGATCGCTCGTACTCCGGTCGCGCCATCCGTCGCCGTACACCCGGCGATTCGTGGAGCTACACGGATTCGCATGGCTCTTCGCGAAAGAGGTCCGATAGCGAAGCACCTGTGCGGAGGACTTCGGGCGCAAGGCCGAGCGGGATGTAGACCACGAAGCAGATTGGCAAGGCTGACTCCGAAGAATCTCAGCACGGAGAGTTTGAACCCTTTCGACACCGGGTAGCGCTAACGCAGGCATCTTGAACACTCGCCCACAAACTGAATGAGGGTCATATGCACCGCTACCGAAATGCCCCATCGATGGGTCCGGAGCATATGCATCGGAAGCGAATCGCCAAAGTGTTGGTCGGCATTCTTCCCGCAATTGCGCTTCTTGCGAATTCGGGAGTTGCATCGGCGCAAGGCACGACCAGCACCGGGCCTCGGACCATCACGACGTCCGGGGCCGGCTCGGTCAACGTAGTGCCCGATCGGCTGTCGCTCACGCTCGGCGTGGAGACGACGTCAGCGAGCGTTTCAGACGCTCTGAAGGCCAACAACGCCAGCGCACAAGCTCTGATTGGCGTATTGAAGTCAAAGGGCATCGACGGCAAAGACACGAAAACCAGTGGAGTCTCAATCAGCCCTCAGTTCGATACAACCGGCCGCCGGGTGACGGCGTACAGGGTCTCGAACTCCCTGACCGTGATCGTCCGGAAGATCGAGACGTCCGGAGATCTCATCGAGGCCGCGGCAGCAATTTCGGGCGACGCCATCCGTATCGGTGGATTGAACTTCGCTGTCAGCGATCCCAACCCGTCACTAGCAGTAGCGCGTGACCTGGCCGTGAAGGATGCGTCGGCACAGGCTGAGCAGCTGGCCAAGGCAGCTGGCGTCAAACTTGGCAAACTTCGGTCGATCCGCGTCGGCGGTACCAGCAGTCCTTCGCCGGTGTTCAAGGGGGCAGACGCCCGAACAACCTCCACGCCGATCTCGGAGGGTACGCAAGAGATCACCGCCTCCGTCGAGCTCGTTTTTGACATTCAGGATTAGGTGATTCAAATGACCATCACGACTGACAACGCGACCACGCCGCACATTGGCGCAACGCCCGCCTCCACTGTCTTGGCCGCCGCTCGGATGGAACACGGGTCGAAGACCTACGGGGCCGACGACACCGAGGTGAAAGCACTCGACAATGTGACGGTGTCCTTCGAGACGGCAGCCTTCACCGCCATCATGGGACCATCGGGATCCGGCAAATCTACGCTTATGCACTGCCTCGCTGGGCTCGACGACCTCACCTCGGGCGCGGTGTTCATCGGGGATGAGAACGTGACGGCGATGAACGAACGCGCTCGCACTCGGCTTCGTCGAGAGCGCATCGGGTTCATCTTTCAGTCCTTCAATCTGATCCCAACTCTCACGGCGATGGAGAACATCGTGCTGCCCGAGCGTCTGGCCAAGACCAAAGTCGACGACGAGTGGCTCAAGACAGTTATTGCCCAAGTGCACTTGCAAGATCGGCTCGGGCACACCCCAACAGAGTTGTCGGGCGGCCAACAGCAACGCGTGGCCGTGGCCCGAGCACTTCTTGGTCGACCGCAGATCATCTTCGCCGACGAGCCAACCGGCAACCTCGACACCAAAGCAGGAACCGAAGTCCTGAAGTTCCTTCGTCGGGCCGTCGACGAATTTGGCCAAACGATCGTGATGGTTTCTCACGACGCAGTGGCCGCCTCGTATGCCGACCGCATCGTGTTCCTCACCGACGGCCGCATCGCCGACGAGATGCTTCATCCCACTGCTTCTGCCATTCTCGATCATCTGAAAGTGCTCGGCGCATGACCTCCCCCGACGTCACAGCGGACGGATTTTGACATGGGATTGATTGCATGGCGCAACATCGTTTGCCACAAAGGACGGTCAGCATTCCTCGGGCTTTGCGTGGTGTTGGGCGTGGCCTTCGTGGCCGGAACCTTCGTCCTTACTGACACCATCAAACGGGTCTTCACTCAAGTGTTCGACCAGGCATACGAAGGTACGGCAGTGAACGTTCGGTCGGCCTCTGATCTCGGGGCCATGACCACGCGGACTCCCCTACCTGCGTCGCTCTTGGCGAAGGTCGAATCCGTCCCCGGTGTCCGGGCCGCCGAAGGTGATGTGTTCGTCATCGGTGGGCGGATCTTCGATTCCAACGGCAAGGCCGCAGGAAGTGCGTTCGCGCCCACGTTTCTTGCCAGCTGGCAGACGAACGCTGATCTCAACACGTTCCACATCGTCGAAGGCCTGGCGCCGCGTGGGCCCAATGAGGTCGTCATCGACATGCAGGCAGCGTCGAAAGCGAAGCTCACTATCGGCGATCAAGTAAGGGTGCAGACCACCAAGGGGATACAGAAGTTCCGGTTGGTGGGTGTTGCCAAGTACGGGAGCGCCGGCAACCTGGCCGGCGCATCGGCGGTTCTGTTCGACCTTGCGACCGCTCAGGAACAAGCGAACCGAATCGATCAGTTCGACAGCATCGCGGTGGCTGCGAACAAAGGAATCACGGATTCCACGCTCCAAGACCGAATCCAAGCGGTGATCGGGGCCAAATACGAGGCCGTGACCGGCACCGAGCTCAGCGTGGAGAACAGCGATTCGATCAGTAGCGGCCTGTCGTTTTTCACCACGTTCCTTCTGGTCTTTGCCGCGGTTTCGTTGTTCGTCGGTGCGTTCATCGTCTACAACACCTTTGCCATCGTCGTCGCTCAGCGGACCCGCGAGATGGCGCTGCTCCGGGCACTGGGTGCCGATAGCGAACAGGTGATCGGGTCGATCATTGTCGAGTCGGTGGTGATCGGCGTGATTGCATCGGCGTTCGGACTCCTGGGCGGCGTCGGCTTAGCCATCGGTCTGCGAGGGCTGCTCTCCGCCCTCGGTATCTCCATCCCATCGGGACCAATGACAATCCTTCCGCGAACCATCATCGTCAGCATGCTTGGCGGCGTAGTCATGACTGTGGTGTCGGCAATTGCACCGGCGATCAAGGCCTCACGCGTGCCGCCGCTCGCCGCAGTCCGGAGCGTGACCATGAGCACCGTAACGCAACGGCGCACGAAGTTGACCGCCGGCGCTGTGCTCGCCCTGTTCGGTTTTGCGGCGACCGCCTTCGCCGCAAGTTCCGTCAATCTCCCACTCCTCGGCGTAGGTGCCGTAGGTACGGTGTTGGGAGTAGCTCTTCTTGCTCCGTCAATTGTCCCGCCGTTTGTGCACGTCTTGGCCACGCCGATCCGCAGTCTCCGGGGAGTGGCCGGGCAGTTAGCGGAGGAGAACGCCACCCGGGGAGCGCAGCGAACGGCGACGACTGCTGCTGCACTGATGATCGGCACTGCGTTGATTGCAGCGTCACTCGTCCTCGCTGCGTCGATCAACACGTCAACGGACGAGATTCTCGGCCAAGGCGTGCGGGCCGAACTGATCGTTTCCGCCGACCGGGTAAGCGGGATCGGTCCGACGGTCACCGATGCCATACGTGCCACCGATGGCGTGGCCGCCGTGGCTTCCTACAGGTACGGCTCATTCAAAATCGGCAATGCCACGAAGGTGGTCGTGGCCATGGATGGAGCAGCACTGACGGCGACGAACCCCGAGAGCTCCCTTGACCTCGGGGTCTCCAGCGGCTCGTTCACCGCTCTTGACGATGGCGGCGTCGCCGTGTCCAAGAAGGTCGCCGATGACCGCAACTGGAAGATCGGCGACATCGTGCCGATGGTCTTCGCCACTGGGAAAAGCCCGCAGCGAATTGTCGCAACGTTCAAGACCACCGCATTTGGCGAATACATCATTTCGCTTCGGACCCATGAGAAAGTATTTTCGGATTCCATTGATCAGCTCGCCTTCGTGCGAATCAAGAAGGACGCACCCATTGCGGCACTAAAGACTCGCATAGCGACGCTTTTGAAGACGGAGGCACCTACCTCCAAGGTGCAAGACAGAAAAGAATATGGTGCCCAAATACGGGCACAGGTCAGCCAGATACTGAATCTCATCACCGCCCTGGTCCTGCTCGCCATCATCATTGCGTTGATGGGTGTGCTCATCACCATGCTGCTCTCCGTGCTCGAACGTACCCATGAACTCGGCCTTCTCCGCGCAGTCGGCATGGACCGACGCGACGTGCGATCAATGGTTCGTTGGGAAGCGGCGATCATCTCCACATTCGGTGCCGCGCTTGGCGTGGCACTCGGCATTGGTCTCGGCTACGCCCTCACCCGGACCCTCCGCGATCAAGGCATCACCACCCTTGAACTTCCCTACCGTTCCCTGATCATCATGATCCTGGCCGTCACCGTCGCCGGTGTTGGCGCCTCGATTTACCCAGCACGACGAGCCTCTCGACTCAACGTCCTTCGTGCCATTGCCAGTGACTGAGGAAGGGTTAATGAAAAGCACCACAGACGCAGCCTCCCAACCGAAGCCGCCGCTGATGCGTCCGGTCAAGGAGTTTCGTATGCGATGGACGGACCGAATCGGCGACGCAGCCTTTCGGGGCCTTGCCCGCCTCGGCGTCGGTCCGGCCAGCCTGCTCACGACCACCGGTCGCCGAACTGGCCGATCACGGAACACGCCGGTCATACCCGTCCGCGAAGGGAATCGCATCTGGCTGGTCGCGCCATATGGGGACGTGTCGTGGGTACTCAACGCCCGCGCTTCGGGTCAAGTGGTTCTCCGCCATGGGCGCGCCGAACACTTTTACAACATTCGGGAGGTCACAACCGGCGAGGCTGGACCGATTCTCAAAAAGTACGTGCACGTGGCGAGCGCCACCCGTCCCTACTTCCATGCGGCCACAAGCGCGCCCGTTCGTGAATTTGAGGCCGAAGCTAGCCTCCATCCCGTTTTCGAACTCACCAGCCAATCACCGACAGAGATCAACGAGTGATGTCCACCGGGTGTCGTGACGTGTCGTGGTTCGTCGTGTGGGCGTCGATCGGCGGAATGTTCACTGTTGCATTGCTTGGCACGCTTACGATCGGCCCCTTCATCCTGGCTCATGGCCGTTGCTTCTTACCGGGCTCGGTGTCTCAGTGATGGGTGCGACCATCTTCGCCCGGGCGAGGCGGGACCAGTGACCGAAACCGAGTTGGCCAACGGGTTACGTGCCTGGGCGAACGGAAGTCGTGGACTCGAAGCTGCGGTCGAGCCTTTCGTCGCGCATCGTGCTGGCACGGGGGGTTTGGGCTCGTTCGACGGAGGGTACGGGAGGAGATGCGACGAGCACTCCATTAGTGACGAGCACTCCATTCATTAGGTGTGCTGAAGCTCGGCCCAGTGTCGGGCGTCGCCCGAGAGAGGACGTCCGCACATGATCGAGGCACATGGCCTGGCCAAGCACTACGGGTCCACGGTTGCCGTAGATGACTTGTCCTTCGAAGTTCGAGAGGGACAGGTCACCGGGTTTCTCGGCCCGAATGGGGCCGGGAAGTCGACCACGCTCCGCATGATCCTCGGTCTCGACACGCCGACAGCAGGTTCGGTCACGATCAACGGCCGCTCCTACGCATCGTTACGCCGCCCGCTGTTCGAAGTTGGTGCCCTCTTGAACGCCAAGGCCATTCATGAGGGACGAAGCGCTTACAACCATCTGCTCTGCATTGCTCAGAGCAACGGCATCGGTCGGCGCCGCGTTGACGAGGTGCTCGACATCGTCGGGCTGACCAGCGTCGCCCACAAGCGGGCAGGCGCGTTCTCGCTCGGTATGGGCCAGCGGCTCGGGATCGGTGGTGCACTGCTCGGCGATCCCGGTGTGCTCATCTTCGACGAGCCGGTCAACGGACTCGACCCGGAAGGCATCGTCTGGGTCCGCACGCTCCTTCGTTCCCTTGCCGACGAGGGCCGAACCGTGTTCGTGTCAAGCCACCTGATGGCGGAGATGGCCCTCACCGCTGATCATGTGATCGTGATCGGGTGCGGGAAACTTCTTGCTGAAGCAAGCATCGATGACCTCATCACGTCGAGTGCACAGAACTACGTGCGCGTACGGTCGCCTCGCTCCAGCGAATTGGCGGTATTGATCACGGCCAATGGTGGATCCAGCACGTTGAACGCCGACAACTCGTTGGCCGTGTCCGGGATCACCGCCGAGCAGATCGGTGAGCTCGCGGCCGTCAACCGCATAGCTGTTCATGAACTCGCTCCTCAAGCAGCCTCGCTCGAGGACGTGTACATGACCCTCACCCACGACAGCGTGCAGTACCGATCCGGCGCCACCGTTAGCGGCACGCCAGCGGCATCCACGACCACCCCAACGACCAAGGCGGCTTGACATGACGCTGACCGATTCTCCAACTGTGGCGGCGGCATTTGATCCAGCCACGGTCCGGCAACGCGAACCACATCCGGCTTCCACATCAAGCGTTGTCGTCGATGTGCTCCGCTCGGAATGGACTCGGCTTCGTACCGTCCGCTCGACGTATTGGACGCTTCTTGGCGCCGCGGTGACCATGGTTGGGCTCGCGGCAGTCATAAGTTCGGTAGAGATTGCGCAATTCGACAAGCTCCCCGCGGCCGAAAAGGCGACGTTCAACCCCGTCACCATCAGCCTCGCCGGTGCCGGTCTCGCCCAGCTGGCCATTGGGGTACTAGGCGTGCTTATCATTACCAATGAATACGCTAGCGGCATGATTCGAACAACGTTCTCGGCAACGCCCCAACGCATCACCGTGCTCGCCGCCAAGGCAGCAGTATTCGCGTTCGTCACCTTCATCGTTACGACATTCGCAGCGTTCGCCGCGTTCTTCGTCGGTCAAGCCATACTTTCAGGCAAGAACCTTGGCATCTCCGTCGGTGCACCCGGCGCAGTGCGCAGCATCGTCGGGACAGGGCTGTATCTCAGCGTCCTTGGTCTGCTCGCCCTCGGCCTGGGGACACTGTTGCGTAAGACAGCCGGGGCTATAGCGGCCTTGTTCGCCATTCTGCTCATCGTGCCGGTCATCGTGAGTTTGCTGCCTAGTTCCGTGAACGGCATCCAGAAATACCTACCGAGCAACGCTGGGCAGGAGATCGTATTCGGCTCCGGTCAAAGCACCGGAGACGTGCTGTCGCCGTGGGTCGGCTTCGGCGTCTTCTGCCTCTACGCCTTGGCAACGCTTGCAATCGCCGCGGCCGTGCTCGTTCGGCGCGACGCGTGACACGTATCCAAGGAGATGAAATGAACATTCTTATTGTGGTCGGCTCCAAACATGGGGCCACAATCGAGATCGCTGCAGCGATTGCGGCACGACTCACCGCCGCAGGCCATCGGGCGACCGCGGTCGATGCCGAGAACCCGCCAGTCGATCTGCAACCGTTTGACGGGTTCGTGATCGGTTCAGCCCTGTACATGGGCCATTGGACCAAAGTCGCCCGGCGATTCGTTGACGATAACGCGACCGTGCTTGCATCCAAACCGGTGTGGCTGTTCTCAAGCGGACCACTCGGTGACGCATCGGGGCCGGGGAAGCCCGATCCGCAGATGGACGATTTCGTCGCCGAGCTCAAGCCGGTCGGTCACACGATCTTCGCCGGAGCGCTCGACAAAGCCGATCTCAACATTGCGGAGAGGGCCACCATGCGTATGGTGCATGCCCCCTACGGCGACTTCCGCCCGTGGGACGAGATCAACGCATGGACCGACGAAATCATCGAATCGCTCCAGGCTCTCGACACGAACAACCGCTTGACAAAGGGGAAGCACAAAGAGTCAGCTGACTGACAAAGCCGTGAGGTCGTGAGCCATGTAGTGGAACGAGAGAAGTCGTTAAATGCGTCGCCAGCTTTCGTGCGTGAAGATGCCGACCTCGAGGATCGGCCACGGCTGCGTGGAGCGCTCCATGCCTTCGTCGCTATTGCTGCGGTGCCGGCGGGTGTCTGGCTGGTTCTCTCGGCGCAGGGCGTCTCTGAAGTTGTCGTAAAGGCGGTCTACGCCGTCAGCGTGTTTGCCACGTTCGCAACCTCTGCGTCTTATCACCGGGTAGCTCAATCAAGACGGGCTCGCCTTGGAATGCAACGCCTCGATCACGCGATGATCTTTGTGCTTATCGCCGGTACCTATACGCCTCTATGCATTCTTTCCATGTCAACGCGGTCGGGGGTGCCGCTGCTCATCGGGGTGTGGTTGGTAGCGATTGTCGGTTTCATACTCAAGCTCACGGCGTTCGACCGATACCGCCTTCTCAATGTTGCGTTGTATCCGGTACTCGGATGGGCCGCCATCATTGGTCTACCAGCGCTCTACCGCCAACTCACTACCACCGAGCTCATGCTGCTAATTGCTGGCGGCGTGATCTATACCGCCGGGATTCCGGTGCTGGAGCGTGAACGCCCTGACCCGTGGCCATCAACGTTTGGCTATCACGAGATATGGCACACGTTCACGGTTGTTGCCGCTCTTCTTCACTTCACGCTCATTGCGATGCTTCATCGTCGCTAGCGGCCTCGTACCGACGAATTGGAAGAGTTCCACAACATGTGGGTGCCACTCGGGTTTCTCCGTGGCCGCACCGGCGGTGCGGTGCTGGCCGGGGGAGATCAAGCGGCGAGCAGTTTCGTGGTCGCTCCATCGCTGACGTTGCTCGGCAGTCCCGGCCCGTACGAGCTCGCCGCGTACGTTGTGGCCGCAGCGGCGACATACGGCATCGGCCGATGGCAACTCGCCGGGCGTTGGCCGCACTCGACTGCACCCAGGCTGGCGACGGAGGCGCTACCGGTTCGAACCGTCGTGCTGGGGTTGGGCGCGGCGGCATCGATCCTTTTGGCCACGGCGGCCTGGGAGGCGAACCGAATCATCAACGCGGTCGGCTGAGGGTGCGGCCGGCGAGCGTTCAGCGACCGCCGGCGCGATTGCTGTGCTCGTCGTTCGCTCCGTACCTGCGCTGAGTCGCACGGCCCGGTCTCGGGACCTACGGCCCTGTCCGTCCGGCTGCGGGTGCCTCATCGTGGACCCATGGGAATTGTGAAGAAACTGATTACAGCAGGGTTGCAGTCACCGCTGCACGGCGTGCTCGATGGTTCGTTCGACCTGGTGCGCTATCAGGGACGCCGGAGCGGCGAGACATTCATCACTCCTACCCAGTACGCCGCCCATGGCGACGGGATCGTCATCTTCGTCGGCACGCCCGAGCGCAAAACCTGGTGGCGGAACTTCCGTGGCGGACGCAACCTTGAGGTGCTCCTCGCCGGACGTTGGGTCCCGATGTTCGGCGAACTTGTCGTCGGCGCCGACGAAGCGGACCGAATCGCTCCGCTTCTCGCGTCGTACCTCCGTCGCTATCCGAAGGTAGCCCGCCACCTACCCCAAGGGGCGACCGAAGCGGGGAGCGCCATCGTCGTGTGGTGCCGGCCGAGGACATCGACGGTCGTTGCCCCTGGGACGGGCGGCATTGACGTCGAAACGCATGCCGTCCACCAGTGACCGGAACCTTCCCGATCACGACGTTGTCTCCGTGGCGGGTGGCATCGCCTCGGTGCCTTTCGTCGGAAGGACCAGGAGGCATCAGCCGGTGGACGGCGGCTGTTTCGCTCGCAGGGCATCGAGTCGGGCGTGGTATTCATCGACGTTGATATCGCCCCGGGCCAGTCGCTCGCGGAGGATGTCTTCGGGGGCTGGACGAATGGCAATGGGCGGCGATGCAGCGGGTTGGGAGGGCGGAAGCGGTGGTAGCGATGGCCGACGTGCGGTGGTAATAGCCCATACGAGAGCGACGGCGAAGGGGATCATCATGATCGCCATCAGCCACCACCCTGCGCCAGAGCCGTGATTCCAATCGTTGTCCCAATGCATTTTGCGACTCGCATTCTGTTCCCTGAAAGGGCCGGGTGCCCTCTCCTGATTACGCAGTCTTTATCCATCACCGCACCTCGGGTAGAGACCAATGTCCCGGCCTTGGTCCCGAGGTCGTCTCATGTGTGGATGTGCAGCCGGTTCTTTACCGAGCGCACGCCCGGAGTGGTCCATGCGGCTTGCTCGGCCACCTGGCGTTCGGCCAGCGTGCGTACGCTGCCATGCAGCTCGACGTGTCCCTCATCGATCGACACGTTGACGCCAGATGCGTGTTCCTTGGCGAAGGCAACGAACGCTTCGACCATTGCGGCTTGGACGTCACCAAGCGCAGCGACCGGCTCGATGCGGAGCCGATTGATGACATTGAGTACCCCGGGCACATCGAGCGCCGCCTGTTCGGCCGCCACCAGATCGCCGTGTCGAGCGACCCGGCCATCGAGGAACACAATGTGCTCGGCCACCTCGATGGCGATGTCGGCACCGTCGGCGGCCGACGCATCAACGGCTCGGGCCACGTCGACGGCCACTGCGGTCTCGGTACGCATCCGACTACCGGGGGGACGGACGACGAGTTCATCGGCCACGGCCCGCACACCAGCCACGTTCTGGACCAGGGTCGAGGCGGCGAAGCGCTGGTGCTCGGTCGCCACTTCGCCCGTCAGCGTTACGGCCCCATCGGTGGCGATCACGCCGATATGGGCGGTCGGAAGGGTTTCGTCCAGCCGAAGTGCCGTCATCACTTCGGCCTGTAAGGCCTCATCAAGGGGGAGCTTGGTCATCGTGTCCTCATCTGGTGGTTGGCGGGATTCGTTTTCATATGTGCGCATTGGTTGGGCGTCACTCCGGAGTAGCCGTCCCCTCCGTCAACGGTCACCCGAACGCCGCCGTCTGGTTGCTCACCACTGTGGCCTCGGGTTGTCGGCCCGAAGACCGAACGCCAACCCGGGCGGCAACGGGGACACCGTGGTTGAAGGCGAAGTGGTGGGCGGCACCGTCGAGCGCTCGTCGACGCGGAGATACACGATGGTCATTGCACTTCGGGTTCTCCAACGGGCGCGGAGAGCAATCGTCGCCATGGAAGATGGTGCGTTCGACGCCGTCCGAACATCGAGTCGATACCGCCCCCCATCCATGCTCATGACCTCGGCGGTGGCTCCGCTAGGAAGCCCGAGGGTCTCGAACGAAAGCGATCCTCCACTAACCGACGTGCGAACAACAAACGGGAACGACGCAGAATCTCCGGCCGTGATGTGCACGGTCGGCAGGACTTCGATCGAGATTCGGCCGGTAGCCGCTTCGGTCGCAGGAGCGGATCCGAAGAGGATCAGCGCACCGACGGCTATGACAGCGAGCCAGGCGGAGGGCTGCGACGATTTGTGGGAGTTCGCCTTCGCATCGTTCTTTCGAAACAGTGACATGGCCGACTCCCGTCCGGTGCCGCGAGTGCGGCTTGCACGTTCAGTTTCGGCGTTTCGTGGTGAGCACTCCAGGGCCCAAGGACCCCCGGCCGTTCGGCGAAGGGCTGTTGAAGATCTGACGTGCTGTGCCGATCAAGGACGAAAGACCCGTCTTCGAGGTCCACGCGGAACTGATGTCGCGACCGTTGCCGTGCGAAGCTGACCCAATGCCCGACCCGAACTCGGTTCTTCTCGTCGAAGACGACGATGCCATCGCCGAGACGCTCGTTGGCACGCTGCAAGGACACGGCTTCCACGTCCGGCGGGTCGCCACTGGTGCCGAAGCGCTCGCTTACCTCGACACTGAATTGGTACTGCTCGACCTCGGACTTCCCGACATCGATGGGCTCGACGTGTGTCGCTCGATCCGATCGATCTCCGACGTGCCGATCATTGTGATCACAGCGAGGGGCGAGGATGTTGATCGCATTGTCGGGCTGGAGCTCGGCGCCGATGACTACCTGGTCAAACCGTTCAATCCGCGAGAACTCGTGGCCCGAATGCGAGCGGTTCTGCGGCGAACGAACGAGCCATCGAAGCCAGCTCGAGTGGAGCAAAACGACAATCGGCCAGCGAGCGATTCAGGCGACGCGACGCACGTCGACGACGAACTTCTTCCGGTCGAGAAGAGTTCCTCGGAGTTCACGACCGGTGTTCTTCGCGTTGATCTCCGGTCCCATCGTGTGTTCCTCAATGACCGCGAAGTACCGCTTACGGTGAAGGAGTTCGGCGTATTGGCTATCCTCGCCGCCGATCCCGGAGCAGTCGTGACACGATCGGAACTGCTCGAACGGGTTTGGGACGAACACTGGTACGGTCCAACCAAAACACTCGATGTTCACATCGCCCAGCTGCGCCGCAAACTCGGCGATCCGGGATGGATTGAGACGGTGCGTTCGGTGGGGTACCGCCTGGTCGATCCGGCCGTTCCCGTGGTGTTATGAGGGCGCCAGCAGGATTAAGCGTGTTGTGATGTTGTGACTCGTCGACTCTTTGCGTCGTACATTGCGCTCCTCTTGTTTCTGCTGACGATACTGGTCGTCCCGTTCGCTCGAACGGTTGCTCACAATGAACGCGAACGCTTACGAACCGACCTGGAACGTGATGCCGTTGTGCTGGCGAGCGGCGTCGAAGATGTGCTGACCGCCTTTGGTCGCGATCCGAACTCCTCCACTTCATCAGTTCGCACATTGGTTATGAACTACGACCGCAGGACGGGCGCACGCGCCCTTGTGGTCGACCGCACCGGTTTGCTGGTGGCCGACAGCGAACCCCCTGTTTCTGGCTCTCGGTCGTTCGCTTCTCGTTCAGAGATCAGTACTGCGCTCGCCGGTCGCGTCGCCGTGATTACGCGCTACTCCGCCACCCTTGGCTATTCATCGCTGTTTGTCGCCGTCCCGGTGAGCTCCGGTGGTCGTGTCCTGGGGGCGGTTCGCGTCAGCTTTTCAACGAAGGACGTCGACCGTCGAACTCGCGATCAGTTGCTCCGGGTGGCGGAGGTTGCCGTTCTCGCGATGGGCGTTTCCGCTGTGGTCGCGTTGGCGCTCAGTCGTTCCGTTGCGCTTCCGCTCAAGAAGCTCAGTGCGGCCGCTCGCGAGTTTGGCGAAGGACGTCATACGTCTCGCAGTCAGGTGACGTCCGGGCCAAAGGAAGTTCGGTTGCTGGCGCGCGACTTCGACACAATGGCATCGCGTCTCAACGAGTTGATCGACGCCCAGCAATCGTTCATCGCCGACGCATCTCATCAGCTTCGGACTCCGCTCACCGCATTGCGGCTCAAGCTCGACGCCGAGCACTGCCTCAACGGTCCCGATGCGCAGGTGCAGCGGGCCGCCGCCCTGGAGGAGGTCGACCGCTTGACCCGGATCGTCGACGGTCTCTTGATGCTGGCTCGGCCGGATCGGACCGGACCGGCGCTCGTCGCCATTGACCTTCGATCAGTGGCCATCGAACGATCGACGTATTGGTCAGCGCTCGGCGATGAGCGAAGTGTTGCGGTGGTGGCCGACGCGGGCGAGGAAGTGTGGGCCAGGGTGGATCGCGAACGCCTCGTGCAGGTGCTCGACAACTTGATCGCCAACGCGCTCGACGCTTCTGCGTCGGGTTCCACCCTCCGGGTGTTGTGTCGTCACGAAGGCGCGGTGGCCAAGTTGGTCGTATGCGATCAAGGACCGGGAATGACGGTCGACCAACGCGCTCATGCGTTCGATCGCTTCTGGCGCGCTCTTCCAACGGCAACGGAGTTCGGAGGGAACGGTCTCGGCCTCCCGATTGCCCGAAAGCTCGTCGAGGTCGATCACGGCACGCTCGACTTGGCCGAAGGACCTGGTGGTGGCGTCGACGCGCTAGTGGCCTATCCGGCAGCGACCACAACTCAGTAATCACTCTTCACAACAACATGGTGAAAGCAGAACCTTTCCGTGGTGTTCGTCGAAGCTGTCGTTCCGTAGCGTCAGAACCATGAAACAACGATCTGCCTGGATCGCCGCAGCGAGCGTCGGAATGAGTGTGGCGGCACTGGCGATCGCCACCGTGACGAACACGTCGATCCTTCACCGTCAACGCGGATCACAGCAGGTAGGCACCCTCACTACCCAAGACGTTCGCGCCGTTCTGAACCAGCCGGCTGGTGAACGCGTCGAGGCAGTGCGCGCCGGCGTCGTCACCGCATCCGGCCAAATCGACCCGGTGCCGTCGCCGGACACCGTCGTCCCTGCTCCGCCGGCCGCGAAACCAAAGACGACAGCGAACACCAACCCAAAGACGAACGATGAAGAAAGACGAGACGATGACTAGCAACGCAAACGAGCGCCGGCCCCGTCCAACCGTGGACAACGAACCGGACCGGTCGGGCCCAGCAAAGAAGCGCAGGGCCCACCCTGCGTCGCGGGCACGCTCCATCAGCACAACCGTGGCCGGGAGTCTCGGCATCGGCGTCGCGGCGTTCATCGCGGGCGGCGCAAGCCGCGGTGCGGCGGTCCGTCTGTCGGCCGCTCCAGCGGCCGAAGCGCCGGTTCTCGCAGGACCGAACGTGGCGCTCTACACGACGAACCTCGCTCCTACAGTTGCCCCAGTACGTCGGCTTCGAGTCGAGCCGGTCGCTCTCGCACCGCCGGTGTTGCTGGCCCCGAGAACGCCCGACTCCGCTCCGGTCTCCACGCCCGTTTCCGCGCCGGCCATCGCCGTGGCGTTGCGCAGCTCGACACGGTTCGCCCCCACCGCAGCACGACGATCGAACTCGACGGCCAAGCGATCGGCTGTGGTCCTGAAGCGACGCGTAGTCCGGCCGCGCCCAGCCCGAACGAAAGCGAGTTGATGATGAGCCTTACGTTCGCGAGCGAGCGGAAAAGCGGTCGAAGAACGCGTCGTGTTTATCGCCGCCGGGCTTCGTTCGTCGCTATGGGTTCTCGGGTCTCACTCGACGTCGTGGCCCGAGATCCGTCCACGTTGATTCGTCGTGGTGAGTCGTTGATCCGATCGCTGGAGCGATCGTGGTCGAGGTTCGACGACGCCAGTGACGTTTCGCGACTGAACCAGTCGAACGGTCGCCCGATGCGCATCGACACATCGACCATGGAACTGCTCACGCTTGCCGTTGATGCGTGGAGGGTCACCGATGGGGTGTTCTCGCCCTTTATTCAGCCGGCGATGATCAAGAACGGATACGTGACCTCTCGAGGCGGTGCCGATCAGCGTGACACCGATCGTTGCTTCACTGCGGCATACGTCGCGCCCCGTACCTCTCCGCTCGAGATCGACGAGAGCAGCAGGGTCGCTGTGCTCCGGTCGGGCTACGGCATCGATCTCGGAGGGATCGGGAAGGGCCATGCGGCTGATCTTGTCCTCCGTTGCTTGCTCGACGAGGGTGCGCGCGGCGTCCTCGCCGATGTCGGCGGCGATATCGCCGTTGGCGGCCATTCGCCGCACGATCTTGGTTGGGCAATCGACGTCGTCCACCCAAGCAACAAGCGGCGAATGATTGACCGAGTTGCCCTTGACGAGGGAGGTATCGCCACATCGTCGACCCAACGACGACGCTGGACGAGCAACGGTCGCGAGTTCCACCACCTTGTCGACCCGCGTACCGGTGAACCGGTTCAGTCAGGACTGATTGGGGCCACAGTGCTCACCGGTCGGGCCGCCGACGCCGAGGTTCTTACCAAGGTCGCCCTTGTCCTTGGCCCCCAGAGCGCGGCTGTTCTGTTGTCGCTCGGCGTGGAAGCGTTTCTGGTGGCCGACGACGGAGCGGTCGAGCACACTCAGTGCGCCAACCGGAATACAGCGCTGGGGCGGACGGCGTTGCCTAACTGCGAGGTGGCGAGATGATCCGTGATTCCCATCTCTGGTGGTACGTGGCTCGCTCCGCCGGCATCGTGGCGTGGTTGTTTGCCGGCACGTCAGTTCTCACTGGACTCATCCTCTCGTCGCGTGCTGCGCACGGCGTCCGTCGTCCCAATTGGCAGCTCGACCTTCATCGTCACCAGGCCACGTTGAGCCTCGCGGCGGTGGCGTTGCATATCGGCGCGCTCGTACTGGATTCGTATGTACACTTTGGAGTTCTCGAGGTTCTGGTGCCCGGTCGGGCCCATTGGAAGCCACTGCCGGTGTCGCTCGGCATCGTGTCGCTCTATCTGCTGGTGGCGCTTGAGGTCACATCACTCTTGCGTCGTCACATCCCGAAACGCGTCTGGAAAGCTATTCACTTCTCCAGTCTTGGTGCCTACCTACTCACCACCGCGCATCTCCTGTTCGCCGGGACCGACCGGGGCAATCATTTGCTTCTGGGGTCCGTCCTTGCACTCACAGTTGCCAACATTGTGCTCCTGACGTATCGAATCCTCACCCGCGTCGCGTCGCGCCCGCAGAAGGTGCGCTCAGCAGCGTTGCCCCTTTGAGAGCTCCTCACGCGTGGGCGTAGAGCTCGTCGATGCGCTCGGCGTAGTGCTGAGACACGACCGGACGTACGACCTTCAGAGTAGGCGTGAGCTCTCCGGCTTCGACGGTGAAATCGCGTTCGAGCACGGTCCACTTCTTGACCTGCTCAGCACTGGAGAACTCCGCATTGACCCTCGAAAAAGCCCGGTCGATCTCGCGTCGAAAACCAGGATCGCTCGCCAGGAACTCGCTACTGAGTGGCTTGTTGTGCTGTAGCGCCCAGTCGGACAGGGCATCGGCGTCAATGGTGACAAGAGCGACAAGATACGGACGACCTTCACCGATGACGACCGCTTGGGAGATGATTCGATTCGAGCGCAGACGGTTCTCGATCTCCTGAGGAGCAATCTTCTTGCCGTGCGAGGTCGCGATCAGATCCTTCTTCCGTCCGGTGATGCGAAGGTTTCCCTCGCGGTCAAATGCTCCGATGTCGCCGGTGTGGAGCCAGTGTTCTGCGTCGATGAGTTCAGCCGTCTTGGCGTCGTCTTCGAAGTAGCCGCGACACACGTTGGGACCGCGCACGAGGACCTCGCCGTCACCGGCGATCACCACTTCCTCACCCGGCAGCGGCGACCCAACCGTTCCGATTCGCACCCTTCCCGGACGGCTCATCGTGGTCGGTCCGCAGACTTCGGTCTGTCCGTAGACCTGTCCGACGGTGATGCCGACCTCGTGCAGCCAACGGACAAGTTCGTCGTTGATTGGGGCTGCCCCGGACAGCAGCAAGCGCGATTGATCCAGCCCGACGCGACGTCGAATGCCGTGGCCGATTGTTCGGTCGAAGAGCACTCGTTGGACCTGGTCGGTGAGGGCCGGCGAGCGGTCGGTCTGCGCCACTGCTTCGCAGCGATCAGCTACTCGTTGCTGTTGTCCGATGGCCAACCGCAATGGGAGCGGAAGCCCGCGGAGGCGCACCGACAGGCTGTCGCGCATTTTCTCCCACACCCGGGGAACGGCGAAGAAGATGGTGGGCCGACAGGCAAGAAGATCTTCGGCCACGCTTGAGATGCTCCGGGCAAACCAGGTTTCGCCGCCGCTGACGATCTGACCGACATGGGAAACGATTCGCTCGGCGATGTGGCTCAAGGGCAGGAACGAGAGAAACCGGTCGTCGGGTCCGAGAGGGAGGACCGAGGTAATCATCGCCACGGTCGCCATGAGATTGGCATGGGTGATCTCGGCCCCCCGGGGCGGACCCGTTGTGCCGCTCGTGTAGACGATCGTGGCGATGTCGCTGGCCTTGATCGCGGCGCTGCGGGAGTCGATTACGTCGCCTCCGGCTCGCTCGGCCCGTCCGCGGAGCAGGAACTGCTTGAATGACAGCGTCTCCGGTCGAGCTTTCGGGTTGAACGGAACCTTGTCAATGGCCTCGTCGCTGGCGGCGTCGAAGAGCACGATTCGCTCGAGAGCGGGCAGGTCGGCGAAGTGCTCGGCGAGCCGGTCGAGCTGTTGTTGGTTCTCGACGAAACACAGCCGTGACCTTGAGTGGCCGAGGAGATAAGCAAGCTGCGGTCCAGCCGCGGTCGGATACAACGGCACGGTGACTGCTCCGATCGCCATGGTCGCGAGATCAGCGGCGTGCCATTCGGGGCGGTTCGATGACAGTACCGAGACGCGATCTCCGGCCTCGATGCCGCCATCGATCAGAGCGGCAGCAAGTTCATTGACCATCCGCCCGTATGCACCCCAACTGATGCTCTCCCAACCGGAAGAGCGGTGCACCCGCATGGCCGTCCGGTCGGCGTGGTCACGCACGTGGTCGGCGAACATGTCAAGCAGCAGTCGGGTTTCCATGGCAGTTGCTCCAGCCTCGTCAGCCGGCGTTCGCATTCGGGTCGAACACGATCCGACCTTCGACCCGACCGGCCAAGACGTCGGCAATGGAGTCGTTCACGGTCGACAGCGGGCGCACCTCACGAACAACCGAAGTGAGACCGCGAGCGTGAAGGTCAAAGACGTCACGGAGGTCCTGTCGGGTGCCCACAATGGAACCCTTGACCGTGATGCCACCTAGTACCGACTGAAAGATCGGAAGGTCGAACTGGTTGTCGGCCGGAAGCCCAACGAGGACCAGCGTGCCGTTTCGCCGCAAGCTATTGAACGCCTGCATGACCGGCTCGCGGTTGGCGGCAGTGACCACGCACTGATCGGCGCCGCCGAGCTTCTGAATTGCTGCGACGGGATCCTCCGAAGCTGCATTCACCAGATGGGTGGCGCCCAGCTTGCGGGCCATGACGAGCTTGGCGTCGTCGATGTCGACCGCAATTACTTCTGCACCTGCTATGTGCGCATACTGTACGGCCATATGACCGAGGCCGCCGATCCCAAAGACGGCCAGCTTGTTTGCTGGTCGAGTGCCGGACACCTTCACCGCCTTGTAGGTGGTGACCCCCGCACAGGTCAGCGGAGCGGCATCGAATGAATCAACTCCGCTGGGGACTTCGACCACATAGTCACCATCAGCGAGAACGTGATCGCCGAAACACCCGTCAACTCCGTAGCCCGTATTCTTCTGCCTCAGACACAGCGTCTCCCAACCGGAAACGCAGTAGTCGCAGACGCCGCACGCCGTGTGCAGCCACGGAATGGCAACTCTGGTGCCCACTGCCAGGCGAGCGCCCGGCCCGACGCTCTCGACCGTTCCGACGCCTTCGTGGCCGGGCACGAACGGAAGTCCGGGCTTGACCGGCCAATCGCCATGGGCGGCGTGGATATCGGTGTGACACAGGCCGGTGGCTTCGATACGCACAACGACCTGACCGGGGCCAGGGATCGGAGTCGGACGATCTTGGAGGACCAGCGGCGCTCCAAACTCTTGAACGACGGCGACGCGCATTATCCGCACCGGTGAGCAACAAGGGTGGTGGACATGAAATGCTCCTTTGGATTTTGAGAAAGTGGACAGTTCTGTTCTGACGAATTCGGTACGTAGTCGTGAGGGTCGATTGTCAGGAGCACACGGGCCTTTCGACTTCGCCGTCAATTGACTTGCGATCATGAAGCGGACCGTTGCCACAGACAACAGAGCCCAAGGTCCCTGTCGTAAACCCGTCGGGCCGAGCACGCTCATAGGCACTGCCCCAACTGCCCGCAGAGCCAGGAGATCCCCGATGATTGACAAGCAGCCGCGAACCCTCATCGTTGGGACCATGACCGGTGTCCTCACGATCACGACGATCAGACAAGCGGTCGATCATCCCGAGGGTCCCGACCTCGCCGATCGAGTTCGAACCGCGCTGGGCCCAGTTCTCCACGCGCTCGATTTGCCGCGCGTTCATGTGATGGCCGAAGGGACGGTCGTCCTCC
>JANLQX010000128.1:0-10491 GCA_031368095.1 Actinomycetes bacterium
CAGTCGATTGACGATCTCGACGTCCAAGAACGTCAGAATCTCTACGTCTCCGAAGCGTCGGAGCTGACCCTCGACGTGGTCGCGTCACGCACGATCGCGGTGAAATCTCGTCGTGATCGACACCGACTCATCGTGGTGCCCCTTGATGCGAAGGGGCGTCGCGTCGGAGAAGAAGCGGCGTCCGTCGAGCTGACGGTTGTTCCGGCATGATTGTTCGCTCGTGGCGTTTTTGGGCGCTAGGGACTGTCGTGTGGATGTCTGCCGGTGTCGTCACGTTGTTGGCCCGGCCGATCGGAATCACATTGGGTTCTGGTGCGGGCGGAGCCGTCAACGCACTCGTTCTTCGGTTGCTCGTTGGCGCCATCGTTGCCGTGCCCATTGCGAGTGTTCTCACCGTTCGAACTCGTTGGAGTGGGGCGGCAGTGACCGCCGCGGCGTGGGCCCTCACATCGGTCGCTTCGGCGGCGATCGTTCCCGAGTCGAGCGGCTTCACGATGGCTTGGGCCTCAGCCGGAGTGAGCGATGCGCTCGGGTTCGTTTCGCTGTCGCTTCTGGTGCTCTCCGTCTGGCCAGTTGCTGTCGGCGGCCGATCCAGGCCGGTCGCCTCGGTGGTGGCCGTGATGTTTGCCGGGATCGCATTCGGAGCGCTCGGAGTTGCACTCGCTCCGCAGGCGACGCTTTCGTGGCGCGGACTGCTCGTGGCATTGATCGGCCTGGGCTTTCCTGGCGCGTTCGCGGCGGCAACGCTTCGCTTTGATGTGAGCCCAGACCTCGTCGAAGCGACGCGCTCAGCACCCGCGTTGTCGAGCGGGGAGGTCCTTCAGATCGCGATGTCGAGTCGGTCGCGTCGACGAGGCGTGGCTGGTATGGCACTAGCCGGAGCGGTGGTGTTTTCGCTCGTGGCGTTTTTGCCGACGCTGCTTCGAGATCGTTGGGAAATGAGCACGACCGCATCGGCGGCAATCGTTGGAGGCGCGTTCGTGGCGGCCATGGCTGGAGCGGCAACATCGGTCGCCCGGGGCGGTAACGACCGTCGTGCTTCGCTCGTGGCGCTTCTCGCCAGTCTGATGACTCTTGGCGCACTAGCCATCGGTGACTGGCAATCGGGCTTCGTGGTCTTGCTTATCGTCGCTGTTGGCTTCCTGGGTGCGTCCCTGGCGTCGTCGTTCACGGCAGCGGTTGGAGAAGTGGGCGACGCATCACTCGTGGCTGCCGTGGCTGTGGCCTTTGCCTCGATGAACTCGGGCGGCGCCGTGGGGGTGCTGCTTGTCTCCACCGTTGATCGTCGCTTCGGCCCGTCTCTTGCCCTTGCCGTCACGGCTGTTCCGCTGGTGTTCTTTGCCTTGACCGGATTCTTCAGTCCGGCCCCGGTGCCAGTCCTAGCACCCAACGAAGAGCCACCGCCGGAGCTCAAGGCCGACGAATCGACGGTCGACGCGCCGCTCCTCGAACTACGAAACGTCGACGTGTACTACGGCGCAATTCAGGTGCTGTTCAACGTGAACTTGCGAATTGCGCACGACGAAATAGTTGCCTTACTCGGAACGAACGGTGCCGGAAAGTCAACGGCCCTGAAAGTGATCGCCGGGCAGATCTTGCCGCGTTCGGGAACCGTGTTCTTGGCCGGGACCGACATCACCGGTCTTTCCGCCGAGCGCCGCGTGCCTCTCGGACTTATTCAGATACCAGGCGGACGTGCGGTGTTCGGTCCACTGACGGTGTTGGAGAACCTCGAACTCTTCGGATCCAGCCTCGGGCAGGATCGGTCGGTGTTGAAGCAGGGCATCGAGCAGACCTTCCGAGTTTTCCCACGCTTGGAAGAACACCGTCACCGAGAGGCGCAGACGCTGTCAGGCGGCGAGCAGCAGATGCTCGCGCTCGGCAAAGCACTGCTCCTATCGCCGCGCCTGTTGTGCATCGATGAGCTGTCGCTCGGCCTTGCCCCGTCAGTAGTCGCTGATCTGCTCGACCTCGTGTGCCGCATTCATGCTGACGGCACCACGGTCGTTTTGGTCGAGCAATCCGTCAATGTGGCACTAGCCATCGCCGATCGGGCGATCTTCATGGAGAAGGGTGAGATTCGCTTCGACGGCCCGGCGGCGGAGTTGCGGAACCGGAGCGACCTTCTCCGCTCGGTCTTCCTCCAGGGCGCCGCGACCGACTGACGCGGCGCACATGCGCTACTCGGCGCGTAGGTGAAGAAGGACCACGGACTCGGCATCGATGATGGGCGGCTGGATTCCCATCGTTCGAAGCACGCGTCCGCTCACACTGACGCCCTGACTGGTCCACTGCGGCTGGTGACGGAATGCGCCATGGAACGGGTCGACAAGGTTGATCACTTCCACTCGGTAGCGCACCGCGTCGTCGAGTCCGGGGAACAGTAACGATTCAACCATCAGCGACTCCGGCGTTGCTATGACCGCATACGATACGAGTGCTTCGCGTTGATCCTCACTGATCACCCCGTGAGCCAAGACGGCTGGGTTCGAATGGTCGAACCGCAGAGCTCGGCCGGCGTGCAGAAGCGGCCGGAAATACTTGTGCTGGGCGATGACTGAGGCGAGCGCCGCGGTCTCGTCGGCTGACGCGTTCAACACGTTCCACTCGATGCCGAGATGGCCGAAGAACGCGGTGCCGGCACGAAAGGCCAACGAGTGTCGTCGCTTCGTCGTGTGCGAGACCGGACCTCCGATGTGGGCGCCCATGTATTCGGGCGGAAACAGGTAGGAGAAGCCGCGTTGAATTCGTTGCCGATCAAGTGGGTCGTTGCAGTCACTGGTCCACGCCCGACTGGTCTTGCGCAAGATCGCGAGATCGATTCGTCCCCCGCCGGAGGCGCAGGTTTCGAACTCGACATCCGGATGAGCCGCGCGTAGCTCGTCGAGAAGCGCATAGAGGCCGAGAGTCTGTTGATGAACGCCGGCTCGACCGTGGTGTGAGCCGTGCACAATCACCCTGTTCATGTCCCACTTCACATACGAAATCGGATAGGAAGAAAGTAGGCCGTCGATCTTGTCGAAAAGGTATGCGCGAACCGAAGATTCACCGAGATCCAGAACAAGTTGATGACGGCCCAACACCGGTGGATACCGGGTGTCGGCGAGCACCCATTCCGGATGCGCTCGAAAGAGATCGGAATCGGGGTTGACCATTTCCGGCTCGAACCACAGGCCGAACTCCATGCCGAGGGCGGCAACGTGATGGACGATTGGCCACAGCCCTTCAGGCCACACCGACTGATCGACCCACCAATCGCCGAGTCCGGCGTGATCGTCGCGACGACCGTGGAACCACCCGTCATCAACCACGAACCGTTCGACGCCGATCTCGGCGGAGCGGTCGGCCAGAGCGCGCAAGGTGTCGAGATTGTGGTCGAAATAGACCGCTTCCCAAATGTTGAGCGTGACGGGACGCGCCGTGCTCCGGTGGCTGGAATCGCCCCGCAACTCGGCGTGGAACTTGTCGCTTATACCGTTGATCCCGTCGGGCGAATAGGCGAGGGCAACCCATGGTGTTTCGTAGGAAGCGCCAACCTCAAGAACGATCTCACCGGGCAGGAGCAACTCCTCCACGCTAACGATCCGACGGCCGTTGGGCGACGACTCCACGGTGACCGCGGAGTTGCCGCTCCATTCAAGGTGCGCCGCCCAGACTTCGCCGGAGGACTCGGTGAACGCCGGGGTGCCGGCAAAGATCGTCGGCATCCGGTCATGCGACGTTCGGCCCGATCGGTTCTCCACGGAGAGCGTTCCGGTTCGCAACGACTCGCGAATTGGGACGAACTCGTTCGTCCAACGGCCAGCGAAGGAGAGTGCCTCCATTGCTCGAGCCGGTACCGGCACACAGACTCGAAGAGCGGCGACGTTGTACGCCACGTCCGCCGTGTTGTGCACCGACACGCGGAGTCGGAGAAGGCCGGAGTGCTCAAGGCGAATTTCGGTATGAAGCTCGAGCTGTTCGATGGCGTCGACGCTGATGCACGAAAGTCTCGACGAATCAGCGTCGACGTCAGCCGGCTGAAACCGCGGAGCCCACCCGGAACCGTTGGCTCGGTGGCCTTCCAACCCGGGTTTGCCGGGATACCCCGAACCATGTTCGGGAGTGATCGACGCCGGTGCGACCACGTCGAGACTCCCCTGCGAAATCGGCGGCTCAACGATGGCGGCTAGGCCGGAGAGATCGTCCCCCACATCGGCGCCCCAGTACAGAACCGTTGGACTCGGCGTGGATGTGTCGATCACCACGCTGAATCCGCTGCTTCGCAACACCCGGATTCCCGGTCCGCCTTGTTCCGCAGCCATCGTCGTCTCAGTCACCCACAAACCGTAGATCGGCCAGGTGGCGCCGCTGAGCGGTTCAGCTCAGTTGGGCAATCGTGGCGGCCGCGGCCGTGGCATTCGACGCCTCATCGATGAGAATGAAATGGCCCGTGGGGCGACTGCGGGCGTAGCTATCGGCGACAATGGACGCGTCGAGGGTCAGCGTTACCCGTCCAAGATCGTTGAGCGACAAGCTTTCGGCCGATTCGATATGGAGGGTCGCCGGGTCCAGGCGATGAACGACCGACGTAATCACGGCGCCGACGTGGCTTGTCTGCTGCTTCACGATCATGCGCGCACCGACCGTCGCCGGGGCGTCGATCATCCAACAGAGATCGGCGGTGATTTCCCGGCCAACGCTGATCCACTGGGCGGCATTCGCCGCCACGAGCACATCGCCTCGGCCGACGTCGACATGGTCGACCAGTTCCACCGCGACGGCGTCGCCGGGTTGGGCATGGTCAACGTCGAGTCCGGCGTTCGTGATCGAGCGAACAATGGACTGCTGACTTGAGGGAGCGACGGTCACCGCGTCACCAACTTTCAACGGACCTCCAACCAATTGCCCGGCGTATCCGCGATAGTCACTGCCGGCGCGGATTGTCCACTGAACGGCGAGGCGGGCGCCGATACGCACCGCGGTCTCGTCGACCTCAATGTCCTCGAGCAACTCCAGCACCGTTGGGCCGCGGTACCACGACGAGTTTTCCGATGCCTTCACGATGTTGTCACCGAGCAACGCCGAGATCGGCACGGCATGAAACGTGGCCGTGCTGTCGAGCTTCCCCAGCAGGTCGGCGACGTCGGCCACGATCGCCGTGAAGCGATCTGCGTCCCAGCCGACCAGGTCCATCTTGTTCACCGTCAACACGACATGGCTGACGCCCAACATCGCCGCGATCGCAAGGTGTCGACGCGTCTGGTCAAGCACGCCGTGACGGGCGTCGACGAGGACGAGCGCAACATCGGACACCGACGCTCCCGTGACCATGTTTCGGGTGTATTGGGCATGGCCCGGCGTGTCGGCGAGAACGAAGCTCCGATTGGGCGTGGCGAAGTAGCGGTAGGCCACATCAATGGTGATCCCCTGCTCGCGCTCGGCTCGCAAGCCGTCGGTGAGTAGCGCGAGATTGACGCTCTGATCGCCGTATCGACGGCTGGCTCGCACCACAGCATCGAGTTGGTCCTCAAAGATGGTCTTGGTGTCGAAGAGAAGCCGGCCGATGAGCGTCGACTTTCCGTCGTCGACGGAGCCCGCCGTGGCAATACGCAGCTGACGTTTCATGGTGCTGCGGGTGCGAACGGTCTCGTTCGACCGGAGTTCGGTGGTAGTTGTGGTGCTCATTAGAAGTAGCCCTCTCGCTTGCGGTCTTCCATGGCGGCGTCGGAAATGTTGTCGTCGGCGCGCGTTGCGCCGCGCTCGGTAATACGTGCCGCCGCAACCTCTTCGAGAACATCGGCCACGGTTCGTGCGTCTGACCTCACCGCGCCCGTGCAGCTTTGGTCGCCAACGGTGCGGTAGCGGACCGTTTCCTCGAACGCCACTTCGTGGGCTTCGACAACCACTGGACCGCCAACGGCGAGCAGCATCTTGGAACGTTCCACGACGACTCGTTGGTGGGAGAAGTAGATATTCGGCAGAGCGATGTTTTCGCGCTCGATGTAGGACCAGATGTCGAGTTCGGTCCAGTTGCTCAGTGGGAAGGCCCGGAGATGTTCTCCCGGTCGTATGCGCGCATTCAATATGTTCCAAGGCTCGGGTCGCTGCTGACGCGGCTCCCAGCGGCCGACGGTGTCGCGGAACGACAGGATCCGTTCTTTCGCCCGAGCTTTGTCTTCGTCGCGACGGCCGCCGCCGAATGCCGCATCGAAACCGTGTTCGGCGATGGCGTCGAGCAAGGTGACCGACTGCAGGCGATTGCGACTGCCGGTCGGTCCGGGGTCGGCGATACGCCCTCGCCGGATCGACTCCTCCACGCTGGCCACCACCAGCTCCAGGCGGTGTTCGGCGACGAACTCATCGCGGTAGGCCATTACTTCGGCAAAGTTGTGTCCGGTGTCCACATGCATGACTGGGAACGGAACCCGTCCAGGTCGAAATGCCTTGAGAGCGAGGTGGGCCAGAACGACCGAATCCTTGCCGCCGGAAAACAACAGCACCGGTGCCCGAGTTTCGGCCGCAACCTCCCGAATGATGGTGATCGCTTCACTTTCGAGCTGATCGATAAGCGTCCGCTCTTGCGCGTCCACCCTCATGACTGGTGCAACCCGCACTCGGTCTTGGCTTCTCCCGACCAACGGCCGGCCCGCTTGTCCTCGCCCGGGGCCACCGGGCGGGTGCAGGGCCAACAACCGATCGAGGGATACCCCCGCTCGGTGAGGGGATTGGCGGGTAGCTCGTGGACTTGGGCGTAGAGCAACATGTCCTCGTCGCGGTAGGTCGCCAACGGGTTGATCTTGACGACCTGGCGGGTCCCGTCCCAACTCACGATCGGGGCATTGGCGCGAGTCGGTCCGTCGACTCGGCGGACACCGGTGATCCACGCCGACTTCGGCGCCAGGATCCGGGTCAGGGGCTCAACCTTTCGGGCATCGCAACACGCTGAGGTGTTGGTCTGCCACAAGTTGTCAGGAACGACCGTCGGCCGCGGGTGCTCGACTCGCAACGCCAGTCCCAGACGGCGGTGGAGTTCTTCGGCGTACCAGTGGGTCTCGGCAAAGAGGTACTGCGTATCGATCATCACCACATCAATGTCGGGTGCCGCCGTGGCGGCGAGATGAACGAGAACCGGATCTTCGAAGCTGGCGGTAACGACCAGGTCCTGACCGAATCGATCGGACGCCCAACGAATCACATCGATCGGGTGGCTCGACTCGAACGACGCCGAGATGGTCGCCAATTCGTCTTCATCAAGAATCGTTGCGGTGGGCACGTTCGTAGCTCCCGGAGGATCAGTAGCGGACCAGACCACTATAACCCGACTATTCCTATCGTCAAATGGGAAATACCGTCGGTAACCGGCGTTCACCCTCATCACTGGTGCAACAGGCCTGGTAGGCGACAATGAAGGGATGCTTGACGACGCTCGCGACTCCATCGAATGGGAAACGTTGGGGCAGGCGATCAGGGAGCGACGCCTGGCGCGCGATCTCACGCTGTTGGAACTGGCCGCCGAGGTGGACCTCTCGCAGCCATTTCTCTCCCAGGTCGAGAACGGGCGGGCGCGACCGTCGATGACGTCGCTCTACCGCATCGCTCACTCGCTCGGCACGACGCCACAAGCGTTCTTCGGAGGTCCGGTCGGAACGACAGCCGAACCAACGCTGGTGCGGGCCGGAGAGGAGCCGGTGGTGGAAGTCACCGGCACGGCCGCGGAGTCGATGTGTCATCTCAAACTTGCCGGCACCGCACCGTTTCATGTGCTCGAGTTCGAAGGCCTCCCCGCTGAGTTCCTCGGGTATTGGGAACACGAGGGGTTCGAGGCGCTCTACGTCATTGATGGGCAGATCGAAATCGACCTTCAGGGCGAGATCACGACGCTCGATCCAGGTGACTTTTTGTCCTACCCGTCAAAAATTCCCCATCGACTCCGCAGCGTCTCTGCTCGCAAGGCTCGGGTCATGCTGATCGAGACGAAGGTGGAGTCGCTTCAGGACCGAAGCCCGGCGCGCCATGCGCCGACGACACCAAAGAAGCGTCGCGCCCGACCCGTCGGAACGTCGAAGGCTGACGGCGGGGCGCGAAGCTGATTACCGGCGGGAAACGGTGGCCCACTTCCCGACCATCCGGTTGTTCAACCATCCGAAAATCATGAAGACGGCCACGCCCATCCCGGCGGAAAGAAATACCGCCGTAAGCAGATTTTCACCCTCCAGGCGGCCGGCGTAGCGCTTGAGGAGCTGTCCGATGCCGACATCGCCCTGACCGAAGAAAAAGTCACCGACGATGGCACCGATGACGGAAAGACCGGCCGATATTCGGAGCCCCGCAAAGATTGCCGGCTGCGCTGCCGGGAACTGGATCTTGAAGAGGCGAGTAACTCGGCCCGCACTGTGCAACGTCAGAAGATCGTGCATGCCTTGGTCGGCCGACGTGAGTCCGAACAACGTGTTGACGACGATTGGGAACAGTGCGATCAGCACCGTCACGAAGACACGCGAACTGAAGCCGTAGCCGAACCAGAAGCCGATGAGAGGCACGATGGCCAGGATGGGCATCGACTGCAGGACAACGGAGTAGGGAAAGAGGGCGCGTTCCACGAGCTTTGATTGGCTCATCAGCACGGCGAGACCGAATCCCAGGAGGATGGCAATAAGAAGCCCCCAGAACGCCACTTTGCCGCTCGACCACAGCCCGTGGAACATCTCGTTGCGGGCATCGCTGTTCATAAAGCCCTTGCTCCAGACTTGGTGCGGAGGCTCAAGCAGGAATCGTCGACTCTTGTCCAAAATCACGTAACTGACGAAGTACCACGCGCCGATGATGGCAGCACCGAGCACGATCGGCGGCAGCACGATCGCCGCGAGGTGTTCGCGTTTGCGAGCTGGCGGCGGAGCGTCGTCGGGAAGCGTGGGCTGGCCGGACGACACGTTCGTCTCGACGTCAGAAAATGGGAGGACGGCGATTTCGGGTCTCATGGTGGTGCTCATACGTGCGCTCCTCGGAGTGACTGACTGATCTCGCCGGAGAGTTCGGCGAAGGCGGGGTCGAACCGGAGTTCCGGTTCGCGGGGGTAACCGAACGGCACGTCGTAGGTGGCGACGATGCGTCCGGGACGAGCGCTCATCACGAGAACGCGGGTCGACAGGAATACGGCCTCACTGATGGAGTGAGTGATGAACAGTCCGGCGAACTTTTCTTGCTGAAACAGCTTGAGCGTCTCTTCGTTCAGGTACTCGCGAGTGATCTCGTCGACGGCCCCGAACGGTTCGTCGAACATCAGAAGCGGCGGTTTGAGCGTGAG
The DNA here is from genome assembly GCA_031368095.1 of Actinomycetes bacterium. Classification (GTDB taxonomy): domain Bacteria; phylum Actinomycetota; class Acidimicrobiia; order Acidimicrobiales; family JANYDT01; genus JANLQX01. The sequence continues at coordinate 9,287 of JANLQX010000128.1, forward strand.
CGTGCGAGCCAGAGAAGCGCGCATCTTCATGCCCCCCGATAGGGACTTCGGATGGTGGTTCTCGAACCCGGCGAGACCGACCAGGTCGATCGCTCGCTGGGCCTCGCTTACGCGCTCGGCTTTGCCGACGCCATGAAGTTCCATCAACAACTCGACGTTGCTGCGCACGGTTCGCCACGGCAGCAGCGTGGCATCTTGGAACACGTAACCGATGTTGCTCCGGTCGAGGATGCATTCTCCACCGCTCTCCTCCAGCAGGCCCGACGCGATCTTGAGCAGCGTCGACTTTCCGCAGCCCGATGGTCCCACCACGGTGACGAACTCTCCTTTCGACACATCGAACGAGACGTCAGAGATGGCGCGGGTACCGTCAGGGAACTGCATCGAAATATTGCGAAACGACAGAGTGGGTGGGTCCACTCGCGCCCCCGGGGAATACGTGAAGCCCGGAACAGGGCGAGCGGGGTTGGCGGGGTTGGCGGGCGATCCGATGTTGGCCATGTCACTCCAAGTCTGGCGGTGCTGGGTCACTGTGTCGAGCATGTGTTTCCATCGCGTTGCAACTCTGTTGACGGATTCCGACGAGTTGTTGCAGGCGGCGAGCGTGAGGCAAAATCCCCCTCGGCATTGATAACATCAATGCCGTTGGTCACACAACGAGCCCCGGCAAACCGCTGGACTCCGGACCCGAAGTAATCCTTCGGTTTCCCGAACCCCAACCAGGAGTGAGCATGCGTAATCGAACCACTGTCCTCGTCGGAACTGCTGTCGCTGCCGCCGTTGCGCTGTCGCCGCTTGCCGCGACCGGTGCGGCGAAGAAGGTCGCCAAGAAAGCGACAGCGTCGGCAACGTCATTGAAGGGCATCTGCCCCGACAAGATCGTGATCCAGACCGATTGGTTCCCCGAAGCTGAGCACGGCGCGCTCTACCAACTCGTGGGTTCGGACTACAAGATCGATACCGGCAAGAAGACGGTCACGGGCAGTTTGATCAACTCGAAGGGCGCCAAGACCGGCATCCAGCTCGAAGTCCGTACGGGCGGTCCGGCCATCGGCTTCGGTGCCCCGGCGGGCGCCATGGCCACCGACCCCGGCATCACCATGGGGTACTCCGGCAACGGCGAAGCGAACAATTGGGCAAAGACCCCGCTGATTTCCGTTGTGGCTCCGCTGGAGAAAAACCCCCAGATGTTTATGTGGGATCCG
>JANLQX010000172.1:0-5782 GCA_031368095.1 Actinomycetes bacterium
GCCGTCCTTCGTCACGTGGCGTCATCTCAGGCCGAACCGGGGCACCGATCGTTCGGTGAGCGGCTCAGTTATCCCGACTGGATCGTCGACAGCGTGATCGCCTCGCTGGGGAAGGGTGACGCCGTCGACGTGCTCGAGGCAATGAACGTGGCGGCGGCGGTGCACGAGCGTGAGGACGGCTACGTGCAAGACCTGGCCTCGCAGTCCATCGGACCCTTCGTCGGAGCTCGGCCGGGCGAACTCGTCCTCGATCTTTGCGCGGCCCCGGGCGGAAAGGCCACGGCGATGGCTGGCGGCGGGGCGTTTGTCGTCGCCGTTGATCTCCACGCCCATCGGTGCATCCTCGTGGCGGAAAACGCTCGGCGCCTCGGGCTGGAGGAACGAATCGCGCCGGTTTGCGCCGACGGGATGGCACTCCCGTTTCGGCCCGCAACGTTTGACCGGGTCCTGGTCGACGCGCCCTGTAGCGGGCTTGGGTCACTTCGCCGACGACCCGACGCACGGTGGCGCATCACTCGCCAAGACGTCGACGAACTCGTTGTTCTGCAGCGATCGTTGTTGGCCGCTGCGGCCGAAGCCGTTCGCTCGGGCGGCACGGTCGTGTTCAGTGCGTGCACCCTCACCCTCGAAGAGACCCAAGGCATCGACGAGTGGGCCGCCGCCGAACTCCCGCACCTGATTGCGTTGGCGCCGCCGAGCGGGCCAGGGTGGCGGCCGTGGGGGAGAGGCGCCCTGCTCCTTCCGGCGGCGACCGACGGCATGTTCGCCGTCGCCTACCGCCGAGACTGACTCCTCGAAGACCGCTGGGTGGTTGGCGACTCGTAGCCGTCGAAACGACGTCGCCAACTACCCAATGAGTCGCCAACCAGACAACGATCGGCCAGGTTGGCGGAATGGCTCGCTGCTTGGCCTCGGGTAGATCACGCGAGGATGGAGCGGTGAATGATGTTGCCGCCCCATCCGATGCGACGGTCGTTTCGGTGATCGATGGTGTTGCCACCGTCACCCTGAATCGCCCCGCCAGTAGGAACGCACTGTCAACGGAATTGGTCGAGTCGCTCGCCTCGTCCCTCACGGCGGTGATCATCGATCCTGCCGTGCATGTCATCGTGCTCACCGGCGTCGGGCCGGTGTTCTGCGCCGGTGCCGACCTGAAAGAGCGACGGACGGTCGTCGCTGGAGAGGGGAAAGGCGTGCCGACCTTCGTTCGCATTTTCGAACAGATCCTCGATGCGCCGAAGCCGGTGGTGGCCAAGCTGAACGGCAGCGCCCTCGCCGGTGGGCTGGGCCTCGCCTGTTCGTGCGATCTGATCGTCGCTCCCGACACGGCGACGTTCGGGTTCACCGAGGTTCGCATTGGCGTTGCCCCCGCCATCATCAGCGTCGTCTGTCGGCCAAGGATGCGGCCCGCCGATGCCGCTGAACTGTTCCTCACCGGTGAGCGGATCTCGGCCCATGAAGCGGTCCGGGTCGGTCTGATCAACAGGTGCGTGCCCGCCGACGAACTTGATGCCACCACGCAATCGCTCGTCGCCAAACTTCGTCTTGGCGGCCCCGTTGCGTTGGCGGCAACGAAACGCCTTCTCGGAGCTCATGACCGCCGGGTGCGGAGCGATGCATTCGAAGCCATGGCGGCCCAGTCGGCTGAGCTGTTTGCCTCCGACGAAGCAGCTGAAGGAATGGCCGCCTTCGCCCAGAAGCGAGCACCGGCATGGACCTTGTAGGTACAGATTCCGGGACGACCGTTTTCGATGCGGCGCCTCGGACCTATCGCAAACGCCACGCATGCAAGTCGCTGAGCTGCACATCGGCCATCGAGGGGGCCACGAGACCGGCGTGGCTGAAGTCTTGATGGGCCGTGACCGGTCCAGGCACGGCCACCACCCGAAGTCCGGCGTCAACTGCCGCCCGGGTGCCGTTCGCCGAGTCCTCGAAGACCACGACCTCATCGGCCTCGAATCCGGTGGCGGCTAGCGCAGCAAGGTACAGATCCGGGTACGGTTTGGCCCGGACGGCATCCTCCCGGGTCGTGTAGCCACCGAGCCACGGACGCAACCCGAGCCGCTCGGTGATGGGAACGACCCACGTGCTCGGCGAACTCGATACGACGCGGGTCACGATGCCCTCTCGCCGAGCCGCCCGAAGAAGATCCTCGACGCCGGGGTTGGGCGAGAGCATGGACACCAGTTCGACGTTTCGACGTTCCGCTTCGGCCCACAAGGCCTGAACGTCGTGGTCGTCACGACCGGTCTGCTCCGCCAGCCAGGGAGCCCAGAATCCGTGAGGCTGTGAGGTGCCGACGATCGCCATCCACCGGTCGAGCGGAAGGGTGGCGCCGTGTTCGGCGAAGATCGATGCGGCCGATGCCAGGACCGCGCTTTCGGTGTCGGCGATCAAACCGTCAAAGTCGAAGAAGATTGCCTTGAGAGGCCGGCTGGGACTGATCGGCGTCATCAGGCCCGGACGTCGAGGAGAATCTTGCCGATCACGTTGCGCCCCAGGATCCGGGCGTGGGCTTCACCGGCTCGGCCCAGCGGCATCACCGAATCCACGATGATTCGCAGGTGGCCCGAAGCGATCGCCTCGAACAACGCGTCAAACGCTTCGGCCCTCGACGTTTCCCGGAGGCCGGTGTAACCGGTGAGCGTTATTCCCTTGCGGTACAGCGTCCGCATATCCAAGTTCACCGTGGTGCCTCCGGACGTTCCGTAGTTCACGTAGCGACCCTCGGGGGCGAGACAATCAATCAGCTCTCCGACGAACGATCCGGCTACTCCGTCGATGACGACATTCGGGGTTTCGCCGTCGAGGGCCTTCGGGAGCGCATCGCCGCTTGCCGCCACGATGACACGATCGGCGCCGAGGTCAAAGAGCTCATCGGTCTTGTCGGCGTTCGATGTTTGGGCCAGGACCCGCACGCCCCTATGACGGGCGAGCTGCACCACCAGGGATCCGACACCACCGGAAGCACCGGTGACGAGCACCGTGTCGCCGCTCTGCGCCCCGCCTTTGCTGACGAGGCACCGGTACGCAGTCACGCCGGCCACGCCCAGTCCGGCTGCCTGCTGAGGGTCGATCCCGTCGGGCACGACGGTGATCGACGATGCCGGCGCGGCGATCCGTTCGGCATAGGTGCCCGGTCGGCTGAGGCCGACGCCGCTGCCGTTCACGATCACCGTCTTCCCGTTCACCGTGCCGAGTCCTTCGGCGCCGGGCGTGTGGGGGAGAGGAGTCAGGCCGGCAAAGTTTCCGGCACAACACCACACGTCGAGTGGATTGATGGTGCCGTACACAAGGTCGACGATCACTTCGTCGGCGTCAGCAACCGGGTCCTGAATCTCCTCGAGAACGAGCGGTCCCGAGAAAACAGAAAGGCGAATGGCGCGCATAGGCACTCCAGTTTGGCGGCTGTCAGCGCGTTGGTCGTCGCAACGACCACCCGAGCACGAACGGCAGTCCCAGATACGCCGCCCGCGTGGCTTGCGGGGCGACGTAGTGGAGCACGCCACCGCGCATCGGCCCGTCACCCTCGCCGAGGACGGGCTCGACGCAATCGTCGACCACCAACCCGTGCGTCCGAAAGGACCTGAGGTAGTCACTTACGAGGTGCGGATGATTGCGGACGAAAGGTGTCTGCCCGTTTTCGTGCGCGAAAAACGCCTGCCCATCGAGAATTGTTGCCACGGGGTGGAAGTCGGTGAGCACGATCCGTCCGCCGGGGCGAACCAGACGGGCAAGCGTGGCAATCGGTTTGTCGACATCGACGAAATGGGTGAGCGCCAGCGAGCAGACGATGAGATCGAAGGATGCGTCCGGGAGGTCTCCGTCATGGTTGGAACATAGGTCGGCGACGAAAAAGGCAGCGCCGGGAATCTTGTGTCGGGCAAGAGCGACCATGTCAGCTGATTGATCGAGACCGGTCGCCGATTTTGCCTCAGCCGCCAGCCACCGAAGGTGACGTCCCGTGCCGGTGCAGGCGTCGAGCACGTCGCCCCACGGGCCCGGGCCGACGAGGCTGCGCATGACCGGTTCCTCGAACACAACGAGCGGATTTTCGGCCTCGTCGTACGAGGCGGCCCATAAGCCGTACCCGTCGGCGGCGTTCACTTCGCGCACATCGACGCCGGCGCAGTGAAGCGTCGAATCATCGTCTCGATCAAGATCGGCCAAGGTCGAACGAATACCATCGAGACGGGCGGCGACCTCGGCGTCGTTGCCGCTAAACCAGCATCGGAGCAGAGCCAATCCCTCGACCGCGATGCGCATTTCGCCGACGCGAAGGTGGCGGCTGGTGGTGGACGGTGAAATCGACGAAGGGTCGTTGGGCGTGGGGGCCATCCGAGCAAGGTACCTTCGTGCCGTGCCGAAGGACTCCAAGATTCTCATCTGTCCGTCGATCCTTTCCGCCGACTTCGCTCATTTGGCCGCCGCCATCGATGGCGTTGCCGAGCAGACCGATTGGCTCCACGTGGATGTCATGGACGGTCACTTCGTTCCGAATCTCACCATCGGTGCTCCCGTCGTCAAGTCACTACGCGCCCATACTGATGCGTTTCTTGACTGTCACCTCATGATGACGAACCCAGAGAAGTTTCTCGCCGACTTCGCCAAAGCAGGCGCGAGCCAATGCTCCGTGCACGTGGAACTCGGCATCACCACGGACCTGATCGTGCAATGTCGCGACCTTGGAATGCGGGTCGGCCTCGTGGCCAACCCCGACGCCCCGTTCGAGACGTTTGCCGAGTTTCTCGGCGACATCGACACGATGCTGCTGATGACGGTCTTCCCGGGATTCGGCGGACAGTCGTTCATGCCCGAGGTACTCCCGAAGATTGCCGCTACGGCGGCCGAAATTCAACGTCTCGCCGTCTCGACCGTGCTGCAGGTCGACGGAGGCATCACCGTGAGTACCGCGCCCCAATGTGCACACGCCGGGGCCCGCGCTTTCGTGGCCGGCAATGCGATCTTCGGCGCCCTCGACCCGCTCCGAGCGGCATCGGCGTTACGGGCGTCGGTGGAAAACGAGTTGGCTGGAGCGCGATCATGAGCACGACCGTCTGGCACGCCAAGGTGTTGACGGTGTCCGATGGCGTGCACCACGGCGTGCGCGAAGATCGGTCGGGACTGGCGCTTGTCGACCAGCTCCACGACGCCGGGTGGATCGTCGACGAATCACGCGTTGTCCCCGACGGAGTGGAGTCCGTCGCCGATGCGCTTCGCGACCTTGCCCGCGATTTCGCCGGCCTGATCGTCACGACCGGAGGGACCGGCTTCGGCCCGCGGGACCTCACCCCGGAGGGAACGGAGTCGGTTCTCGACCGGGCCGCCCCGGGCATGGCCGAGGCGATGCGGCAGGCCAACCCGAAGCTCGGACGGCTTTCGCGCGGCACCGCCGGGACCCTTGGTCTTGCGCTCGTAATGAACACTCCCGGTTCGCCGAAAGGATGCGTTGAGTGTCTCGAAGCAGTGCTCGACATGATCCCGCACGCTCTCTCTCTGATGATCGGCGAGACCACCATCCACTAATTGCGCTGCCTGTCGAGCCCTAGGCTGGTTAACTCATGTTGCGCCTCGTCCTTCCCAAAGGCTCCCTCGAACGTCCCACCCTCGATCTGTTCGAGCAGGCGGATCTTCCGGTGCAGCGATCGTCGGCCGTGCAGTACCTCGCCTCGATCGACGACCCCCGCATTGCCGAGGTCCGCATCCTGCGACCTCAGGAGATCCCGGGCTATGTCGCCGAGGGAATGTTCGATCTTGGCATCACCGGGCGCGACTGGATCGA
>JANLQX010000197.1:0-2559 GCA_031368095.1 Actinomycetes bacterium
GGAGCCCCACCTGGAAAAGGCCGAAGTTCGTGCTCGGTCCGGGGGTTCCCCGTGATGTCACGAAAGAGATGAAGTCGCCCCGGACGCAGTACTTGCCCCGGGTCGCGTCGGGGCACTTGTTCGTCATCCCCGAGCCAGCGAAATTGGTCCCGTTGAGCGTGTATCCCGTGACGTGAAGCATCGCGAACCCGAGGATCGGGTAGGGCCCCTTGCCCGTGCAGCCGGCTGCCTGACATGCAGCATCGTCGTAGATAGAGATCAGGACATCGTGAGGCAACGTCGGAGCGGCGGGGTTGGTGATACACGGGATCAGCTTCTGGACGTCCCCTCCGGGGTCACCGGCAACCGTGCCTCCTGCCGAGACGGTGACGTCACAGTTGGTGCTCAGCAATTGGCTGAACCCGCCCGGCAGGGATGAGCAGCCGCTTTGGGGCTTCGTGTCGTCGAGATAGAACATGACGTCGGTGGTTCCGACGAGTCTCTCCGGCGAGAACTCGCAGTGCGAGACGACAATGGGTGTCGCGGTCGCTGATCCGATGGTGCCCCACCCTGCCGTGGCGGACCGGGTGACGTCGGCTGTGCCGCCGCCAGAACTGAACGCGAACGTGATGGTGCGCCTCATCGAGACCGTCGTCGTACCGTTGGCCTCACACACCGGCGTGTTGGCGAGCAACGCCCCGTTGGTCTGGTAGGGCGTGAAGTCGGTGGTCGAAATGCTCTTGGCACAGTCGGTGGCCTTGGCGAGCGCTCCGGCATCGGCTGCGTTCTGTGTTTCTCGCCGTGCCAGAATGCCGCGCCCACCGTCGAACACGAGGGCACCGGCGAGGATGAGCACGGGCATCGCTATGACGACGAAGATCGCGCTGGCACCGCGATCCGGTCGGCGGTTCATCCGCCGCATCGCATGGTTCCTGTCGCCGTGATCGTCCCGGTTCCGAGCGGGATGAGCGGGATCGAGAAGGTATAGGTAGCAGTAAGGGTGACCGACGCGTTGCTCGTGGTGTTGCCCGCAGGACACGTCGAGATGCCAGAGGCCGTCATCCCCGTCGGATAGGTCGGTGTTCCGCCTAGCGCGAGGGTACGCGCTGCATCGCGCGCCGCGCTCGTGACGTCGACCTTCTCACTGAAGAAGAGGCCGAACGACACAATAGCGAACAACAGGGCGATCAGAAAGGGGAGGACCAGCACGAACTCGAGGGCGGCGACGCCAAGATCGCGGGGGTCGCCGGAATGGTCATGTGCACGTCGGGAGTTCGGCATGATGCTTGGCCTGGTCGGGGGCAGGGCAGTCGTTCTGCCCCACCCGCCGGCGAGACTAGGGAATAAGCGCTTGAAGCCTGGTGGCCATTTTGGTCCATAGACCGGTCGCAAACGCGACACCGACGCCAGCGACAACCAGGCCAGCGACGAGCACGTATTCGATCGCCACGACGCCGTCGTCGTCAGGGGCCTCTAGGGTCTGGGGAGTGAACTTGTCCACGAGGTTCTTCACCGATGTACTCCTTGCTTGGACCCGAATCCCCGCCGATCGAGGAGGGCAACCACGACCGTAAAGTCGGCTGGACGGGTTCGAATCACAAAATTTGATGAATTCACGCTCCGCCACGGTCTGTACGGTTGTTCCATGTCAGCAACCGATCTCGTGAAGAAGCACGCATTGAACGCCACGACTGCGGTGCTCTTCGGCGTCGCCCTGTGGCGGCTCGGTGTCACGCCGGAGCTACCCGCCGTACTCGCGTTCATCTTCGGCGGCGTGCTGCTGTCAGTGATCGACTGGAAGGTACAGCGCCTGCCGACACAGCTCGTCTATCTCACGCTCGCTGGCGTGGCCGCTGGGCTGCTGTTCGCCGCCGTGGTGCGGCGCGAGTGGGCCCCACTAGTCACCGCAGCCATCGGTGCCGTGCTGTTCTTCAATGCGTTCTTCCTCCTCTGGTACGTCGGCCGCAACGTCGTCGGCGTGATGGTGATCGGCTTCGGCGATGTGCGGCTGGCACTCCTGCTCGGGCTACTGCTGGGCTGGTACGGCCTTCCGTACGTGCTGTACGGTGCCATCGCGGGGAACCTCCTCGCAATGCTCGTCGTGCTCGCCCTGTACCTGCGTAAGCGCTCCCTGCAGATGCAATACTCGTTCGGCCCGCCCCTCATTGCTGGCGCTTTGGCAGTCGTGCTCTTCCACGGCTGACGACGCGCCCCGGCGGTTCGCACGCTGATGAGCGACGTCAGCCGGGCCCATCCGCAATTGGACCACAGGGATCGGCGACGACCAGCTCAGCCACCCTTGCCCGGCACGAGCCGATAGGCGTCGTAGACGGCGTCGATCATCCGGATGGTCCGCAAGACCGCTTCGAGGTGTGACGGATCGGCCATTTCGAACTCGAACCGCATCTTCGCGACGCGATCGGTACCGGTATGGGTAGAGCACGACACGATGTTGACGTGATGTTCGCTCAACGAATTGGCGACGTCACGAAGCAGCTTCGACCGGTCGAACGCCACCACCTCAACCCCGGCCCGAAACATGGTCCCGGCCTGGTCGCCGTCCCACTCGACGTCGATCAG
>JANLQX010000236.1:0-2311 GCA_031368095.1 Actinomycetes bacterium
CCGCGTCACAGCCCTAATGGGAGCGACCAGCCGAAGTGAAAGGCTGGTTCGGAGCCGCTGGCCGGTGAGCACAGCTGGGCCCTGGAACTTGATTTCTAGCGTTAAATCGTCCCCGGCCATTTGGTGGGAATGCCTGTTGCGCTCATGGGGTGTCGTGCCGCGAGCACTGATCCATAGGTCGCCGCCGGGGATTCTCTGGCCTCGCAGCGAACCGACTGAAATGAGCGAATCGAGAATGACAGTGTTCATGGGTGATGACTGGGACCCATCACGACATCTATTGATGGACGAAGGCGGCACGAGGCTGGCGAGCCGACGACTGCCTGAAGGCCTCGACGGGATCCGCGTGTCTACGAGCTCGTCGCTGACCATATCGCCGATCCGGCGGAGGTAGTCATTGGGATTGAAACCGACCGCGGGTTGTGGGTCATGGCGTTGGTCGCCGCGGGCTATCAGGTCTATGCGATCAACCCTCTGGCCGCGTCGCGCTATCGGGACCGCCACAACGCCGGTGGCGCGAAATCGGATGCGGGTGACGCGAAGATGCTCGCTGATCTGGTCCGCACCGACCGCCATAACCACCGCCTGATAGCCGGCGACACACTGGAGGCGAAGATCCAGGTCTTGGCCCGAGGACACCAGAACCTGATCTGGACCCGGAACCGCCAAACCAACGCTCTGCGCAGCGCGCTGCGCGAGTACTACGCGGCCGCGTTCAACGAGGTGACCGACGCCTCCACCGTGGCGAAGGCGCTCGACGTGCTGTTCGTCGGAGGCAACAACGGCTCCGCCAAACAGACGCTCGACCGCCAGATCTTGACGGCATGGATGAACTTCGCCAACGGGGCCTTCACCCTTACGAGCCTGGTCGATACCGATGGCGTTGGAGGTCCCGACACCGCCTTCGGCGCCGTCATCGCCAACGCCGAAGCAGTGAGGGTCAACGCATCGTCAACCGATGTTGCGCTCCGGGCTCAGAAGGCGATCCTCGAACGCATCAACGGGTAGGTCCGGTCTTGTTGGTCAACGCCGCAGTGGCGTTGACCAACGGGCCGTTACCGGCCGAAACGCCGGGTCGGGACTGCGACGGGAAGTTCGATCTCGGTTGCGTGCAGGGCGCGGAGCGACGCGTCGTCGTAGCTCACCAGGCCCTGCGCCACGAGACGGTTCATGCTCATCTCCAGCGTCATCATGCCGTCACCCTGACTGGTGGTGATGACGTTGCGAATCTGTCGGGTCTTGCCCTCGCGCACCAGGTTGCGCACGGCATTGGTGGCAAGAAGCACTTCGTAGGCGGCCACCATGCCGCCACCGATTTTCGGCACCAATCGTTGCGCAATGACTCCAGAAAGTGAACCAGCCAGCTGCATGCGAATTTGCGCTTGACGCTCCGCCGGAAACACGTCGACAATGCGGTCAAGAGCTTGCGACGCGTCGTTGGTGTGCAGCGTTGAGAACACGAGATGGCCGGTTTCGGCCAAGGTCAAGGTGATGGCGATGGAATCGGTGTCTCGCATTTCGCCGACGAGAATCACGTCGGGATCTTCACGAAGAGCTGACCTGAGCGATCGCTCCCACGAAGACGCATCGGCCCCGATCTCACGCTGATTCACGATCGACTTCTTGTGTCGATGCACGTATTCGATCGGATCCTCAATTGTGAGAATGTGACACGCACGATGCACATTGATCCAGTCAATGAGAGCCGCCATCGATGTGGATTTCCCCGAACCCGTGGGGCCGGTGAACAGGACCAGTCCCTGGGGGAGTGACGCTAGCGAACGAACCGACTCCGGCATCCCGAGCGAATCGAAGCTGGGAATCTCCTCCGGGATGATGCGAAGGGCAAGCGACAATTCCCCTCGTTGGAAGAACGCATTTCCACGCAAGCGGGCCTTGTTCTCCCACGCAAGGGCAAAGTCGATCTCGCGGTCATGGTGTAGCGAGGCCCACTGATCGTCGTCAAGACAACTCTGAACGGCCGAAGCGATTTCCGTTCCAGTCAGCGCCGGTGCGTTCTCGACCCGCAGAAGTTGGCCGCCTTTGCGTATGAGCGGTGGAGAACCGTCAACTAGATGAAGGTCGGTACCCTGCCGATCCCAGAGAATGCTGATCCAGGTCGTAAGCGCACCTTGTACCGTCATGATCCTCACGGTAATCGGCGAAGTACCCACCCGTCATGGGCCTGATGACCCGAAAGCGCGAACAGCAGGTCTGCCATCGGGCGATGCGGCCCGCTACTGTTTTTCAAAAAAGCGGCAAGGAAACGGAGCCTCAATGCTGCAGGGTGGGAGCGATTCACTTTGTATTC
>JANLQX010000238.1:0-2904 GCA_031368095.1 Actinomycetes bacterium
GGTTCGAGGGCGACGTGGTGCTCATCGGCGCGGAGCCGGAAGCACCCTACGATCGCCCGCCGCTGTCGAAGAAGTTGCTCGCCGGCGAGTGGGAGCCGGACCGAATTCGGCTGCGCTCGCCCGAGAGCGTGCAGGGGCTGCGATTGGATCTGCGGCTCGGGGTTGCGGCGACGAGTCTCGACACACAGTCGCGAATGATTGCGCTCGCTGACGGCACCGTCGTGGCCTATGACGCGCTCGTGATCGCCACCGGTGCCGCTCCGCGCCGGCTTCCCGGTCAGCCCGACCTGCGCGGGGTCACCCAACTGCGCACGTTGGCCGACGCGCTGGATCTGCGTGCTCGGTTGCTCGGCGAAGGCCTGCGCCGGGTCACCGACATCGGCGCCGGGTTCATCGGGCTGGAAGTGGCCGCCACCGCACGTCAGGCCGGGTGCGTGGTCACGGTGCTGGAGGGCGCGCCGGCGCCGCTGATCCGCGGCCTCGGCGCTGAACTCGGAACGGCGGTCGCTGGTGTCCATGCCCGCCACGGCGTGGAGATCCGCTGCGGTGTGCAGGTCGTGGGCATCGAGGGGTCCGGCGGCGAGGTCACAGGTGTGCGCCTCGGCGACGGCGAGGTCGTTGTCTCCGATGTGGTGGTGGTCGGCGTGGGCGTTGCGCCGGCGACCGACTGGTTGGAGGGCAGTGGGCTTACGTTGGCCGACGGCGTCGTCTGTGATGCGAGCTTGTGGGCCGGTGTGCCAGGTGTCTACGCGGCAGGGGATTGTGCGCGTTGGCACAACCGGTTGTTCGATCCACATGACGATGCGGTCATGCGTGTCGAGCACTGGACCAACGCCGCGGAGCAAGGTGCCGCCGCTACGGCCAGTCTGCTTGCCGTCTCACGTGGTGAGGAGCCGCTGGCGTACGAGTCGGTGCCGTTCTTTTGGAGCGATCAGTTCGACAGCCGCATTCAGTTCGTCGGACGGGCGCATGGCGATGACGAGATCCATGTGATCGCGGGTGATCCGAAGGGCGCATTCGCAGCGATGTTCGGCTGGCAGGGACGTCTTCGTGGCGTTGTCGGCGTGAACATGCCGAAGCTGGTGATGCCGTTCCGGGCGCTGCTCGCAGCACGGGCTACATGGGACGAGGCACTCGCCCGCGCAGCCACACTCGGCTGACTGACGTGGCGGTAACGCGGTGGTACGTCTACTTGATCACGACGGACCGCTGAAAGAGCAGTGCCGCGCCACCGGGTGGCTTGTGGCTGTTGCGGGTTGCCGTCCGCCCATCGCTCACCGCGTACTTGCTTCCCTTCTTGGCGAACGTCAGTGACTCGACCTGGGCCTTGACGGTGCCGATCGGGCCGCTGATCCCGAGCGTCGGGTCGTATTCTGTGTTGCCGACCTCGAGCCATTCGTGCCCATCGCCGAAGAAGATCCGGTTGACCTTGTCGTAGCCGGACACGTTGTCCATTCGCTCGACGTTGCCGTGGAAGCTCTTCTCCCTCGTCAGAACGCCGTTGCCGGTTCCGATGCTGGCGAGCGGCTTCGTCAGCATCGGCGACCCGTCCTGGATCGGCCTCGGCGTGGCGAGAGGATCGCCACCAGGGAGTACAGCCTTGAAGATCTGGGTGAGTACGTTGCTCAGCGTCATGCACGGCGCACGTTGTGCTTCCTTGGTGTTGCCGAGGAGGAAGTCTGGCGTGCTGAACTCGGCCGAGTTCGTCGCGTAACCCAATTGCGTGATGGGCAGATCGCCGAGGAAGCACGCGAAGACACTGTCGGCGATGTCTTTGACGGAGGGCACAGGTCCCTTCTTCGCAACGTCGGCCTCGGCGGCCATGGCCACACGGACCAGCGGCATCGCTTTGAGTTCATCAGCGGCTTCGTCGGACGCTGTGTTGACCATCGCGTTCCGGAACTTGCCGATCTGCAGCATCTGCAGGACTGGGTCCTTGTTGGTCGCGAGGCTGGGCAGGATCAGCCCGCGGATCGCTCGGTCGGCCTGTGCCTCGGTCATCCACGAGAAGTCGGCCACGCTCTTGATCGTCAACGAGTTGAACGGATGCATCCCCGCCACTGCGGGTGGCGCATTGAAGAAGAGCGTTGCCCACTGACCCATGTCCTTCGTCTTCAACCCACTGGCCGCGGTCTTCAGCAAGAGGTCGTCGTGTGCCTCGTAGAGTTCGGTGGCCTTCGCCAACGTGAGATCCATGTCCTGGTCTGCAGCAGCCTGCAAGTACTCACCGGCGAGTGGGGCCAACTCCACCGCGTGGTCATCGAGGTTCTCCTGCACCTTGGCCTCGTGGACTTGCTTCAGATCCTCGAGGAAGACGGTGCGATCACTCTTTGCCACGCCGGCCGGAGTCTTCGCCTTTTCCCACTCGCGAATGTAGGCGAGAATGAGGAACATCTGCTTGCGCTTCAGTCCGAGGTCGGTACCGCCGCGGAGCGGTTCATAGCCGGCGAAGGCCACGTCGACGTTCTTCAACTCGCTGGAGCGGCGTGTGAGAGAAATGTCAGAGTCGTCCTTGAAGGTCGCCGCCGTCGGAATGTCGGTGTATTTCCGGAAGATCTGCGTCGCAGGGCTGCGGGACACTGTCGACCCACCCTGTTGGAGCGTGTGGGTCAACTCGTGAGTGATCAGCGTCTGCCCGGCTCGGGTTTCGGGCGCGTAGTCCTGGCTGCGGACGAAGACATCGTTGCCGGTGGTGAACGCCTTCGCCTGGATGTGGTCACTGAGTTCGTCCGCTTGCCCGACGACGTGCATTCGCACGCTACTGAAGTCGGCTCCGAACGCCCCCTCCATCCGACGCTGCAACGTCGGTTCGAGAGACCGGCCCCCGGCAGACGAGTGGATCCTCGACTCGACCTCAGAGTCGACCGGGCCACCGTCGCGTCCAACGATCGGGGCGATTGGGGC
>JANLQX010000140.1:0-8371 GCA_031368095.1 Actinomycetes bacterium
CGAGCACGACCCGGTGGCCCTCCGCCGCCGCTCGGGCAATCGTTCCGCCGGTGTTGATGCACTCGTCGTCGGGGTGGGCATGGAAGCAGACCAAAGTTGCCATGAGGCCTTCCACCGTAGTGGCGACACCCGCCTGCCCGGGTGTGACTCCTAGCGCTTGTCCGTCGACGAAATCATTTCGCGACCGTCAATGCCGTAGTCGATACGCCTGCTGAAGCATGCTGGCGCGTTGGGCGAGGTCTATGGCACCGCAGCGAAGGGCAATTCGCTGGGACTCGTCAACGAGCGCGTTCGACGGGCCGGGTAGACGACTCTCAGACGGCCGACGTCGGTCGAACTCGGCCCAGTCGAGAATGGTGCGCGCCCGATGCGTCGGTGCACCGGGGGTCTCGAGTGCTTGGTGGAACCACCCGGAAGGATCTTCACCGAGCGTGATCGCGCACTGCGCGACGATCCGTGCCACCGGGCCCATCGACGTGATGGACATCATCGACGCATGGCGCGCCGCACTTGGCACGAGAAGCGGGCGGAGCAAACCGACAGTTTTCGTGTCATCGATACGGGTGGCAGCCTCGGCGACGCAGCAGGTCAGGAACAAGCCCCCTGGGTGGCGGAACGTCCCTTCCATGCTCGACGGGCGTACCAGGTCGATGGCGTGTTGAGCACGCTTCGGATTCCCGTTGAGGGCGTAGACGAGCGTGGCTCCGCAGGTCACCCAGCGATCGGGCGGTCCGTCGAGCAGCTCATCGGCCACCGACACCAGCTCGTCCATGCGGCCCTGGTCCCGTCGAAGCACAAGCAGATGGGCAAGGAACCCGATTTGGTAGTCGGGGTTGGCATCGAGCGTGATCATCTCATTGATGCACTCGTCGGATCGCACCAGGTCGCCCTCGAAGTACGCCAGCAGGGCTCGCTTCTGGGCCGAGGCAGCAAGCATTCTTTCCCGTTCGACCGTGAGGGCAATCTCGCGGTGTTGGGCGACGTTGCGACGCATGGCTTCGACATTTCCGTCTCGCGTGTTCTGGCTGACCCGAAGGTGCGATGCGTCGCGCGCAAGACCGAGGTGGGTCGGACGGCCGAACGCGAGCTGTTCGCATCGATCGACAATGGCATCGAATCCAGTCCGGTCGGCGGGACCTAGGGTCTCGGCCACACACTGGAGCAGCTCCACCCGATCGGCTAAGTCCTCCACTCGATCAGCCAAATCCATCGCAACGGCGGCGAGACGTTCCGGTGACGCGTCTGGGTTCAGGCCATTCGTCGACTCGTAGAGCTGGTGGGTGAGCAGTCGCGCCCGAAGGCCGGCATCCATGGTCGGCTGCACAAGACCGGCCACTTCGGTGATGAGGTCGATCTGCGAAGCCTGTTCGATCACCCCCGCCCCGTAGGTACACGCGTCGATCGAGCGGCAGATGAGCTCGGCGTCGCCGACCGCGCGAGAAAGCAAGAGCGCAGTCTGGGCCTGGTCTCTGGCGGCGGCACGTCGGCCGAGCGCGTCGAGGGCACGAAAGCAGAGCAGGCGGAGCCGAATGTGTTCGACGGGCCACAGGCCGACATCAATCGGGGCAGCCGACTCCAAGCCTGGAACAGGCCTCGCGACGGCTCCAAGCCCGGCCTGCGACAAGTCCAGAGCTTCACCAAATGCGGCCAGTTCGAGTGCGGCCTCGGCGGCAATGATCGCTGCTGTCGCCAATCGATATCGGTCGGCCAGCGGACCGGCCTGGAGCTCGTGAAACACCACACGACCGGCGCGTGTGTGTTCATCGATGCCAGTCGCATGCGCCCATGCTTCCGAAATCCGTCGGTGGCCAATGCGCTGACGTGACGGGGGAAGGCCGAGCAGCACCACGTCCCGGACAATCTCAGGCACGAACTGGAACCAACCGTGCTGTGAGGGATCGTCCTGGACGATTCCGACCCTGGCCATCTGATCGAGTGCGTCGAACAGCACGAGCGTGTCGACCCGAACGCATCCGGCCAGGATCTCGACGGGAAACGATGGACCGAGCAGCGACGCGCTGGAGAGCACGTCGTCGATAAACGGGTCGCTGGCGACGACCAGTCGATGCAATCGGGCCCGGACAAACGCGACCGCCCCATCGGGTACGCCCTGGTCTGGCGGAGCGCCAAGGAGCTGGGTGCACAGGAACGGATTGCCACCGCTGCGACGCAGCAACGCCAGTTGCTGTTCATCGTCGAGCCCGCAGTGGTGATGACCGAGCAGTTCGACGACATCGGCTCGATCGAAACCACCGAGGCGGATTACCTCGATGGCGCCCCGAGCGACGCCATCACCGATCAGCTGCGTCACATCGTGTGCTGCGGCGAGCTCGTCGAGCCGGATAGTGAGCAGACTGAGCGCCCGTGGAATGGGTCGCTGCATCAGCAATCCGAGGAGCGATGCAGTGGACGGGTCGGCAAGGTGTACGTCGTCGATCAAGAAGACGACTGGTCCATCCTCGGCGATACGGCCGAGCGTCCCGAACAGTGCCATGGTCATTGCACGACGCGCGTAATCAGCGTCGAGTTCCGCCAGTCGCGTGCGGTATCCCGATCGCGTCAATGCCTCGGAGCCAGCTACGGCAAGAAATTCTGCCGTGCGATCCGGGAGGAGAGCGCTGAGCTCGGGTGCGTGGTCCCCAATGAGATGTCGGCGCTGCGGCAGATCGGCCCGATCCCACGCCGAACGGAAAATATCGACGAACGGTTGAAAGATGCCAGCGTTGGGCAGGCAGCGACCGCGAAGAAACCGGTGTCTGCCCTCGAGGGCGGTCAGGCCAGCACGCGCCGCCAAGAGGGTCTTGCCCATGCCTGCCGGACCGCTGATCGCCACCACCGGAGCATCGCCCCGGAGCGCTCGTTGCCAGGCCTCGCCGAGTTGGGCAAGTTCAGGGCGTCGGCCGACAAAGTGGGTTCGATCCGACTCCGAGTTGTCGTCGATTGGGGCGCCGTGGGCGGCCGACGATGCCCAGGATGAGTTGGATGACACCTCGGTCCATCCGATCTCGGGTGCCTGGCGCAGGATCGCTCCCTCGAGGTCGCGCAACACCGTGCTGGGCGAGATCCCGAGCCACTCTGTCAGGTGGCGAGCGACACGGCTGTATGCGCGAAGTGCTTCGCCCTGACGGTCGGAGCGATAGAGAGCGACCATCAACTGGCCCCAGAGGCGTTCGCGTAACGGATGGTCGGCAACCAGCTGTTCAAGCTCGGCCACGAGATCGTGATGGTGGCCAAGTCCAAGGCGAAGGTCGATGATCTGCTCCGCTATGCGGACCCGGAGTTCGTCGTAGCGGACGGCCGTGGGAGTGGCCCATTGACAGCTCGCCAGATCACCGAGCACTGGACCCCGCCAAAGCCCCGCGGCACGACGCCACGTCTGCAGAGCCGTTGGTCGGTCGCCGCGCCGAACGGCACTTCCCGCTTCGGAGTCAAGACGTTCGGCGAGGTCAAGATCCGAACCGTTCGGTAGGGCGAGTCGATACCCGGCGCCCCGGACCGTAGACAGGGTGTCATCACCGATTGTTCGGCGAATAAGCGACACGTAACCGGCGATCGTCGCCCCGGCGGCGGCGGGTGGGGAGCCCTCCCACAGCAACTCCGCGAGCTCGTCATTCGCTACCGGCCGGTGGTGATGGAGCGCGAGGATGGCGACCAGCTCTCGATGGCGACGCCGCCCAAAATCGATCGGGTCAGCCGCCGGTGGGTCGCCCGTTGCTTCCATCGGACCCAACAGCAGCACTCGCACTGATTCCCGACCATACCGACCCCCCGGCGAACAATCGGACATGGCCCGAGATCCGTCCAAGCACGTTCCAAGGTCCGTTTGCCACGATGACGAAATGCATGACGATCGAAACGACCTTCGGACACTGACGCGACGTGGTCAATGGCGCCTCGGATGGGTGCTGATGGGAGCCGCCGCCATCGTGGCCGCCGTCGCCCCAATGGCCGACGGGGCAGCGGCCAAGGTCGTGAAACCGGCAAAAGTATCGAAGGTATCGACCCTGCCAAGCTCGGTCCGGTTTCGCGTGCAGTTCATCGGTGCGGGGAAGTTCGACCGCACCGCCACCATAACGAACCACATTCCGTGCTCGTCGGGACTGAGCGCCACAGAACTCGACCACGCCGCGTTTCGGTGGGAATTCACGTGGGAGGTCACTGTCCATCCGCAGCTGGCCGACGACGTCCCAGTCATCGTTCCCAAGGAGGGATCACTCGACGGACAGGCCGTTCACAACATCAGCGGACCGGACTCGGCGGAGGATCCGAGTTGCACGCCCCATGACGCCACGTGCACCGAGACCATCCCGTTTCGTGTGCTCATCGGCGACCTCGACCAGAGCACTCGGCAAAAGGGGGCGCTGGTGAATCGCGCTCTTTCGGTGGTCCGGGCGATCAACAAGCAGGGCGTCACCGAGTATGTGTTCGCGGCAACAGTGAACGGGGATCGGAGCGGGCTCGTCGGGGAGTCGATCGGCCTGGATGGTACCGATGGATGCAGTTTCGAGGTCGACGGAACCGGACCCCTCGGTCTGCATGACTACGGGCGCCCGTACTACTACTCCGAACAGGACACCCTCACATCCCCGTTCCGCGACCCCTTGGCACCCCAGCCGTTCGCCATCCCGGCCCGAGACCTTTCGACTTTCGGGCTGCAGGAACTCCCGGTGTCGTCAAAGGCGCTCAAGCCCGGCGATGTGCCGGCGGCGCCTGGCGAACGGTACGACTGCAGTGCTCAGCTCACCGGTGGCGCGTCCGTGACATGCACCATGGGCCAGACGTGGGACGGTCGGGTCCGCATCACCAAACTCGCATAGACCTGACGTATTTACTATGTGTACATATAATTTCGCAACCACCGGAAGAGTCAATTCATGCGTTCGATCCCCACCACCACCACCATCACCGTTGCCCTGAGTGCTGCACTACTGACCGATGTCAGCCAAGCTGCCCCGGCGGCCACTGCGACGAAGCCAGCGTTCTGCAAGGAAGTCGTGGCGTTCACTAGCAAATACGCTGCCGCCTACGCGAAAAATCCAAGCGATACCAAAGGGCTTACGACCGTCAAGGTGGCTGGCCTCCGTCGGATTGAGAAGGTCGCGCCCGCACAGTCACGGGCGGACTTCGAAACTATGGCTAAGCACTACGAGACGGGTGCCAAAGCCGGAGCAGCGGTCATGAAGGTGCTCGGCGTGGTCAACACCGAATGCAAAGTTGATCTGGCCTGACCGACACCGTTCGTTCGACGCCTCGTCGAGTGCGCACTCATGAACGGCAATGCGCAGTGGGGTCCACGAACCCCGTTCGCCGTCGCCCCCGTCAGCGCGCCGTGTTACGCGTCAGCGCGTCTTGCCCTGCTTGCGGGGGCGGGGGGCGGCGCCCTCCCAGGCTCCGCCGGCGGCGGCGACCTTGGCGGCTCCCGAGGTGATGTCGCCGCCCGACGAAAGCGTGCGGCCGATCGAGGCACGGGCAATGGCGCCCTGCTCGGCCGTGATCACACCCGCTTGGCCGCCGAGACGCTTGCGAAGTCCCGCCCACCGCTCTTCGCGCTCCTTCAGCCACGCCAGGATCGGTGACGCCACGAAGATCGACGAGTAGGCGCCCGTGAGTAGCCCGATGAACAGGGCGAGGCCGAAATCGCCGAGCGCCGTGGCGCCCATGAACCCGGCCCCGATGATGAGCAGCGACAGTACCGGGAGGATGGCGACGAACGACGTATTCAGCGACCGCATGAGCACCTGGTTCATCGACAGGTTCACGATGTCGGTATAGCCAAGGCGACCAGTCGGACCGACCTGCTTTTCGTTGTCAGCAACCTTGTCGAACACCACGATCGTGTCGTAAAGCGAGAAGCCAAGGATCGTAAGGAAGGCAATAACGGTGGCGGGTGTGACTTCGAACCCGCTCAATGCGTAGACACCGACCGTAACGATGATGTCGTGGATCACGGCGGCAAGAGCGGCGACCGCCATCTTCCACTGGAACCGGATCGACACCCACAGGGCGATGACGAGGAAGAAGACGACTAGGGCCTGCTGGGCCTTCTTCGACACGTCCTTGCCCCACGACGGTCCCACGAAGTTCACGTTGACGTCTTTGGCGGCAACCTTGGGGCCGGCTGCTTTGGCGAGAGCAGCGGTGACCTTGGCGCGAGTGTCATCGGTGGAAGTTTCCGCCTTGACCCGAATGCGCTTCTCGCCGCCCGCCACAACTTCTTGGATCGTGACGCCGCGACCGACGATTGGGCCGACCGCGTCGCGGGCCTTGGCGACGGTGAGCGACTTGGTGGCTACTTCCCATGACGTGCCGCCGTTGAAGTCGATACCGAGCTTCAGGCCCCGCCCGACCAACGCCGCCAGACCGACGATCATCACCGTGAACGAAATGGCCGCCCAGGTCTTCCAGCGGCGAATGAACTCGTAGTTCGTGGCCCCGGTGGTGAGGCGTCCCCAGAGCGACAGGTGCTCGGCCGGGAGATTCGGCGACGAGGTGGTGGTCACAGCTGTGCTCCCTGCGTTGCCGAGCCGGGTATGAGCCGCCCGCCCGATGGTATGAGTTTCGACGGACCTGAGCCGGCACCTCCGACATAGCCGTTCTGCTTCATCTGCCGTTCCGCAATAAGCGTGACGATCGGCCGGGTGAAGGCCCAGGCGACGACGAGGTCGAGCGTGGTGGAAATCAGCAGGAACAGGGCAAAGCCGCGTACCGAACCAACGGTGAGGAAGTAGAGCACGGCGGCGCCGATGAGCGAGGTGAAGTCGGCCGCAATGATCGTTCGGAACGCACTCTTGAACCCACGCTCCACCGACTGGGCGACGTTGCGGCCGGCCCGCATTTCGTCGCGCATGCGCTCGAAGAACACGACGTAGGAGTCGACGGTCGTGCCGAACGACACGATGATGCCAACGACCCCCGAGAGGCTGAGCGCCAGGCCCTGCTTCTCCGATAGGAACGACACCAGCGTCCACATGAGTCCACCCGACACCATGAGGCCGAGAACAACGACGAATCCGAGCTTGCGGTAATAGAAGACCATGTAGCAAGCGACCAAAAGCAGGCCGATGAACCCGGTTAGAAGGCCGGCACGGAGCGAGTCCTTGCCCAGCGAGGCCGAGACGCTCTGTACGGTCTGTGGTTCGAGGGTCACCGGCAGCGACCCGAACTTCAGTGCGGTGGCAAGGTCCTTGGCCTCGCGCTGCTTGAAGTTGCCCGAGATCTCCGCCCGACCGCCGAATCGCCTGGTCTGGATCACCGGGGCCGAAAGTGCTTCACCGTCGAGGACGATGGCGATGCGCTGCTGATAGTTCTTGTCGGCCATGGCATCCCACAACGCCGCTCCGGTGCTGTTCAGACGAAGGTCGACCGTCCACTGACCGGTTTGGGAGACGACCGCCGAGGCCGTGTCGACGACAGCACCCTGGACCTCGGCCGGGCCGAGCAGGTAGCGACGGGAGTCCGGGTTGTTGCGCTTCTCCGGGAGGATGACGGTCTTCTCCGGACTGTCCTCCCCGAGCGGCGTGGTCGCCATACTGATCGGCTCGCCTGGGAGCGGAACCAGCGTGGTCGTGGTCACGCCTCCGGCGACCGTGGTGGCAGCAACGGAGCCCTTCACCGTGGTCGATGCGCCGGCCGCCGTTGTGGTCGGCGCGGCGATCGTGGTGGGAGCGACGGTGGTCGCAGCCGGGGCGGCGACGCTGAAACGACCAGCGCTCACCACGCCGGCGAGAGCCTGTGATGACGTTGCCGCCGGGGTGGTAGGAGCGACCGACTTGACGGTGGTCACAGTTGTGGCGGACTTGCCGGGCACCGTCGTGGTCGCTCCGACGGTTACGGACTTCGTCGTGGATTTAGCCGCGGCATTGTTGGCCTTGGCCTCGTTCTCTGAGGGGACGTCGGTAATGACCGGACGGAACGTGAGCTGCGCCGTCTTGCCGACGATGGCCAGTGCCCGGGCCGGGTCCTTCAACCCGGGAAGGGACACGACGATTGTTTTGCCTTGCCGGGAAATGTCGGGCTCAGCCACGCCGAGAGAGTCCACGCGGCTACGGATGATGCCGATCGTGCGGTCGAGCACGTCGGGCTTCACGTCGCCCTTCGGTTCGAGCACGACGGAGGTCCCACCCTGCAGGTCGAGGCCGAGCGAAGGCGACCAACCGGCGGCGATCGTGGCGATGGTCCCGAGGAGCGCCGTGACCACGACAACGATCAGCCGGGTACGAAGACTTCTAGTCATGCACGATCCTCATCGCTGATCCCCGTTGTCCCGGCACCCGGGAGCATGGTCGGGGTGTCGACCACGTCGACGATTGGTGACTCGATGATCCGCCCGATCGCTGCTCTGGCGATACGCAGGCTGGTGCCCGGCGAGACC
>JANLQX010000389.1:0-2637 GCA_031368095.1 Actinomycetes bacterium
CCTCGATGAGCTGCAGAAGACCAAGCGCATGCTGAAGGAGGAGGTCGACGCCGAGGACATCGCCGAGGTCGTCGCCAAGTCCACCGGCATCCCGGTGAGCCGCCTCCTCGAAGGTGAGATGTCCAAGCTGTTGCGGATGGAAGACGATCTTCACGCTCGCGTGGTTGGCCAGGACGAGGCCGTGACCGCCGTGGCCAACGCCATCCGCCGTTCGCGCGCCGGACTGTCCGACGAGAACCGTCCGATCGGATCGTTCCTGTTTCTCGGTCCGACCGGCGTCGGCAAGACCGAACTGGCCCGCACCCTTGCCCAGTTCCTCTTCGACGACGAGCGGGCCATGGTCCGCATCGACATGAGCGAATACATGGAGAAGCACTCCGTCTCCCGGCTCATCGGCGCCCCTCCCGGCTACGTGGGGTATGGCGAAGGCGGTCAGTTGACGGAAGCGGTGCGTCGTCGTCCCTATGCCGTGGTGCTGCTCGACGAGGTCGAAAAGGCCCACCCCGACGTGTTCAACGTGCTGCTCCAACTTCTCGACGACGGGCGCCTCACCGACGGCCAGGGTCGCACCGTCGACTTCACCAACGTCGTGCTGATCATGACGTCAAATATCCCCGGCGAGCCGAGCCAGTTTTTCCGCCCGGAGTTCATCAACCGGATCGACGAGATCATCCGGTTCCGCTCGCTCGGGCGAGAGGATCTCGGACGCATCGTCGATGTGCAACTCGACCTGCTCCGCCACCGTCTGGCGGCGCGCCGTCTCGGTCTCGAGGTGTCCGACGAAGCCAAGGTCTGGCTGGGCGATCATGGCTACGACCCGGCGTTCGGCGCCCGGCCCCTCAAGCGCACCATCCAGCGCGCCATCGCCGATCCGTTGGCCAAGGCCCTCCTCGCCGGAACCTTCGGCGAGGGTGACACGGTGCATGTCGACGCCACCGAAGCCAGCTCTGACGTCCTCACGCTGAGCTGACTTCGGCCCTCTGATTCGTCGGCCCCTCGGAGTGGGTCCAACGACTCACTGTGGCGTCGCCACTTGCGGTCGCCACCCAGAGTGATCAAAATGTGAACCGTCGTTCGGAATCCACGGGCGCGTTCAGCACTGACGAGGTACTTCATATGTCGACCATGACTCCTTCAAGTACGGGCCCGAGCCCGACTCATCGCGTGACCTCCGGACGACGAAAGAGCTTCGCCGCTCTCGCCGCAGGCACCCTCCTGGCCACGGGGGTGACGCTCGCTCCCTCGCTGCTCAGCTTCACCGGGGCCAACGCCGCCACGGTGCTGCAGGGCAAGACGTTCTACGACCTGAACAAAAACGGGATCCAGGACGTCACCACGGTTCTCCAGACGAACGAGACCGCCATCGCCGGCGTGCCCATCAAGGTGACCGCCACCAATGGCACGGTCGGCACTGGCACGTCCGACCTCAACGGTCAGTGGACGGTCGCGATGTCCGCCGACGGCCCGTACCGGGTCGAGTTCGGCGCGTTCCCCCAGCCCTGCCCGGGCATTGCCCTACCTTGCGTCGTCACCGGTCCGAAGGTCGGCGGGGCCACCGTCCAGTTCCCGGGCGCCGGCCAGACCACCAACGTCAACCTCGGCGTCTTCGCCAAGTTCAACGGCCTCGGCTCACTCGAAGCACTGACCGAGAACGAGCGAGTGGAGATCGGGGATCGGGTGTGGGAGGACGGTAACAACAACGGCATCCAGGATCCGGGCGAGCCCGGTATCCCCAACGTGACCGTAAAGCTCGACGATTCCTACGGCAACGTCGGCTTCGCCACGGCCGTCACCGACGAGAAGGGCAACTACCTGTTCAAGGACCTGCTGAGCAATGCGACGTATCGCGTCACGGTCGACTCGGCTCAGCCGGCCCTTGCCGGCTACACCCTGTCGCCCGGCGGTCAGGGCAACCGGGCAATCGACTCGAACCCGCTCGCTCTCGACGCCAACGGCCTTGCCGTCGCCGACGTGCCGAAGCGCGCCGCGGCCGAGAACGACCACACCTTCGACTTCGGTTGGGTTGCGCCCAAGGGCTCGCTCGGCGACTACGTGTTCCTCGACGCCACCGGCGACGGCATCCAGAATGAGGGCGATACGCCGATCAAGGGCGTCAAGGTGACCCTGCTCGACGGCAACGGCATCCCCGTTCCCAACGTGCCCAGCCAGACCACCGGCGATGACGGCAAATACCTCTTCACCGGCCTCGGGGCTGGCACCTACAAGGTGAAGTTCGAAGCGCCCGACGGACTCAAGCCGACGATCGGCGGCCAGGGCAACCCGGCGCTCGACTCGAACATCGGCCTTGACGCCATCACCAACGCCATCACTCTCGGCCGCGGCCAGACCGACATCACCGTCGACGCCGGCTTCGTCAAGCCCGATACCCGCAAGGCGTCCCTCGGCGACCGGGTATGGGAGGACCTCAACGACAACGGCATCCAGGACGGAGGTGAGCCCAGCATCGCCGGCGTTCGCGTCGTCCTGACCCAGGGAGCCAACACGGTCGTGGCCCAGATCACGACCGGCGCGGACGGCAAGTACCTGTTCGAGAACCTCGAGCCCGGCACCTACCGAGTGATCTTCGCCAAGCCCGCCGGATTCAACCCGGCCAAAGCCAACGTCACCATCGACGGC
>JANLQX010000404.1:0-4179 GCA_031368095.1 Actinomycetes bacterium
GGAACAACGATTGCGCCGCAGGATCCGTTCGCCCAGAATCCGACCAACAAATTAAAGGAGCCATCGCTCGCTCACTGGTTCGGCACCGACAACCTTGGCCGCGACGTGTTCAGTCGAGTGATCGTCGGAGCTCGATTGATCGTATTTGTCGCCGTCGGTGCAACCGTGATTGCGGCAATCATCGGCACCGTTCTCGGTCTGGTGTCGGGTTATTACAAGGGGATGGTCGACGAAGCGTTGATGCGTACGGCCGACGTGTTCATGGCGATGCCGACCATCGTGCTGGCGCTGCTCATCACGTCCTCGGTGAACAGCAAGTCGATGTTCATTGTGATGGGCATTATTGCTCTGGTGTTCACGCCGATCATTGCCCGCACGGCGCGAGCAGCGGCACTCGGCGAGACCGAGCTCGACTACGTGGTGGCCGCTCGCTTACGGACCGAGAAAACCCCGCACATCTTGTTCAAGGAGGTCTTGCCGAACATCCTCCCGTCGTTGCTGGTGGAGTTCACTGTGCGCCTCGGCTATGCCATCTTTGCCATCGCCACGCTGTCGTTCCTCGGTGCCGGGGCCAGTCCGGAATCACCGGACTGGGGAACGCAGGTTGCGACCCACCGCCAGTTCCTCAATGGCCTGAATTGGTCGGCAACGGTTTTTCCGGCACTGGCCATCGCCACCCTCGCCATCGGGGTCAACCTCGTGCAAGACGCACTCACGGAAGCTTTTGAACGATGAGCATCGACCCCACCGTCCCAACTCTGGAGTTCGAAAACGTCGAGGTGGCGTACACCGTTCGGGGCGTTGATCGACCAGTCCTTCGAGACGTCTCGTTCAAGGTCATGCCCGGCGAGTCCTACGGGCTCGTCGGCGAATCTGGCTGTGGGAAGTCCACTGCGGCGTATACCGCCATGCGATACCTGCCGCGGAACGGCAAAATCACAGCAGGTCAGATCCGTTTCGAAGGCCGCGATGTCGTTGGCATGTCCAACGAAGAGGTCCGCACGCTGCGGACGAATGCCATGTCGATGGTGTACCAGAGTCCGGTGGCGGCGCTGAATCCGTCGTTGCGCGTCGGTCGTCAGGTGGCCGAGGTATTCAGGATCGGAGGAGCATCCAAGGCCGATGCCCTTGCTCGGTCCGAGCAGGCACTTCTGCGTGTGCAGATCGCCGACGTCGGCAAGGTGATGCAGCGCTACCCCCACGAACTTTCCGGCGGAATGGCTCAGCGCGTGGTGATCGCCATGGCCCTCGCCAATAATCCACGGCTCCTCATCATGGACGAGCCCACGACTGGACTCGATGCCACGGTCGAGGCCGAAGTCCTCGACCTCGTGCGCCTCTTGCGCGCCGAAACGGGCACGTCGGTTCTTTTTATCAGTCACAACCTGGGCGTCATTCGTTCGATGTGCGACCGCGTCGGAGTTCTCTACGCCGGTCAACTTTTGGAAGAAGGAGGGACGGCCGAGCTCCTCAGCAACCCGCGTCAGCCCTATACCGTCGGGCTCTTGCGGTGTATCCCGCGGGCGGGACTGCGCAAGGACCGGGACCGTCTCGACACCATTCCCGGCACCCTTCCGCCGCTCGGCGCGGTTATGGCCGGGTGTGTCTACGTCGATCGATGTCCCATCGCCACCGATCAGTGCCGGACGGAGAAGCCCCCGGTCATCGACCTCGGAAACGGTCACCTGAGCCGTTGTTTTTATCCGGACCAAGCACCCTCGATTCCCCGCTCGTCGGAGATCGCGGAGTTGCGCGAACGGTCCGTCCAGGACCTCGCACCGGCCGACCAGGAGTCGTTCATCAGTCTTAGCGGTCTCAGCAAGACATTCGGCAAAGATGACAGCACCGTACGTGTACTTACTGATATCGCCTTCTCCCTGAAGGCGGGTGAAACTCTCGGACTCGTCGGTGAGTCGGGTTCAGGAAAGACGACATTGGCCAAGGTGCTACTCGGCCTCACCCATCCCGACGGTGGGAGCGTGGTGAAGCTCGACGGACAAATGCTCGGGGCGACGCTCGATGATCGATCGGCGAAAGATGTCAGCGCCGTGCAGATCGTGTTCCAAAACCCGGACTCGGCGTTGAACCGACGCCATTCGGTTCGTCGGATCGTGAGTCGAGCGGTGGCCAAACTCGGCGGTGTGTCGAAGGACGACGCCGCCGCACGGGCTGATCACCTCCTGAGTGAGATGCGCGTGGACGCCCGTCTCCATGCGGCGCGGCCGGCACAGCTTTCCGGTGGACTGAAGCAACGTGTCGCTATTGCCCGCGCCTTCGCCGGCTCGCCTCGTCTGGTTGTATGTGACGAGCCCACCTCGGCCCTCGATGTATCGGTACAGGCTGCCATTTTAAATCTGCTCGTGGACCTGCAAGCGGCCGAGAACGTGAGCTACCTCTTTATCTCCCATGACCTCGGCGTCGTGAGATATCTCTCGGACCGTATCGCCGTTCTGTATTTGGGGCGGATCATGGAACTGGGTCCGGCGGCCACCGTGTTTGCTGCGCCCCATCACCCGTATACCGAAGCGCTCGTCTCCTCCCTGCCGACTATCGACGGTGAGGCGACCCACCGAGTTCGTCTCCAAGGCGAAGTCCCGAGTGTGGCCAACCCACCGAGCGGTTGTGTGCTGCACGCCAGATGTCCCCGTCGCGACGGAAGCGGTGTCGAAAACCTCTGCGACACGGTCGAGCCCGATCTCGTCGAGGTTGAACCTGGTCACCTCATGCGTTGCCATATCAGCATCGATCAACTCCGACGGATGCAAACGGCTGTCGCCGAGCCGGCGTCCGTCTGACGGTATCGGTCATCCCACGACGTGCGGCTCCTGTCGTTCGGCGGATACGTTGCCCGCGGTCCCCCCGCTGTCGTTGTTGCGAATGGTGACGAAACAGATAAGCGCGCCAATCGCTGACAGGACGGCGCAAATTCGCATAGCGCGGCTGTATCCCGCTCCCAGCGACGCGCCAGTTCCGGCAATCCCGGCTAGAGCGGGAAGAACGGCAATAGCCAACAGCGCGGCGATCCGGGCCACGCCATTGTTGATCGCCGAACCGATCCCGACATAGCGATCTTCGACCGCCGCGAGCACGGTGGCGGTGAGCGGGGCCACGGTGATGACCAGACCGACACCGAACAGAGTGACACCCGGAGCGACACCCGCAAGGTACGACGAACCGGGCTTGACCTTGGCCAGCAGAAGGAACGAGGCCGCCACAACCACAGGTCCGAGGGACATTGGTAGGCGCGGCCCGATTCGCTGGGCCAGCGCCCCCGAACGGGAGGCGAAGAGCAGCATCAGTACGGTGACGGGAAGCGACGCGGCGCCGGCTTCGAGCGCCGAGTAGCCAAGGTCGTCCTGGAGGTGAATGGTGAGAAAGAAGAACACCGCCCCGATCGCCCCCCAGATGACAAAGGTGGCGGCGTTCGTGCCGGCGAAGCGACGCGACCGAAACAACGACAGGGGAACCATCGGTTGCGCCGAACGCACTTCGATAACGGCGAATGCCACAAGCATGGCGATACCGATGGTGGCGGCACCGATGGCGGCGACACCCCAGCCGGCGGACGGGCCCTCGATCAAGGCGTAGACGATCCCACCGAGTCCGAGGGAAAGGGTCAGCGCGCCGGGCACGTCGACTCGCCCGTCGACGTTGTCCCCGCGTGTCTCAGGTACGGCTCGCAAGGAAATGGCCACGGCCGCGGCGGCGAGAGGGGGGTTGATGAGAAAGACCCATCGCCACGACACGGCGTCGATCAACCAGCCTCCCAAGAACGGTCCGATCGCCGTCGACGCACCGGCGAGGCCGGACCATGACCCAATCGCCCGGGCTCGGTCGTCGGGATGGAATACGGCGGACAGCATGGCCAGGCTGCCCGGAACCAGGAGAGCGGCTGACACGCCCTGAAGCACGCGCGCACCGATGAGGAAACCAAGAGTTGGTGAGAGCCCGCACATCATCGAGGTGATGCTGAACCCGACGAGACCGGCGATGAACATTCGGCGTCGGCCGAAGAGGTCACCAAGCGACCCGCCGACGACGAGCAGCGATCCAAGGGTGAGCAGGTAGCCGGTGACCACCCACTGCTGGCCGGCGAGGCGGGCATCGAACGTTTGCTTGATATGAGGGAGCGCACTGTTGACGACGCTGCCGTCGAGGAAAGCAATACCCGAACCGAGC
>JANLQX010000455.1:0-2297 GCA_031368095.1 Actinomycetes bacterium
CTCAACGAACCAATTGCGGTAGCTGACCGTCATGTGCGGGTCGGCGGAAGCGTCGGCGTGGCGATTCAGTGCGAAGACCACGACGACGTCCATTCGCTCCTGCGCGGGGCGGACGTCGCGATGTATCTGGCGACGCACGAAGGAAAGGGTCGCTCTGTCTTCTTTGAACAGCGTCAGTATGCCGAGATCGTCGACCGCTTGGAGCTGAAAGCAGACCTCGAGCACGCCCTCGCGGCGAACCAACTCGAGGTCTATTTCCAGCCAATCATCGACACCGATTCCGCCGTTGTCCGGTCGGTCGAGGCATTGGTGCGCTGGAATCACCCCCTCCGGGGCATGATCCCGCCGGCAATCTTCATCCCTCTCGCTGAGGAAACGGGCGAGATCAACGCCATTGGTCAATGGGTATTGAATGTGACGTGCCGGCAGGTGCGAGCGTGGCAACTGACAGTGCCGCATTGCGGTGAATTGCGGGCGAGCGTGAACCTTTCGGCTCGTCAGCTGCACGATAAAGACCTGCTACACATCGTTACAGACGCGATTCGTACCTCGGGACTTTCGCCGGAATACCTCATGCTTGAGGTGACTGAATCGCTATTGGTGGCGGACAGCGTGAGCACTCGCACGTTGCAACAGCTCACCGCCCTCAAAGTCCGGATCGCCGTCGACGATTTCGGCACCGGGTACTCATCGTTGAGTTACCTGCACTCCTTCCCGGTCGACACAATCAAGATCGATCAGTCTTTCGTCCAAAAGATCGAGGACTCGCCAACGTCGCTTGCCCTGGTGCGTACGGTGATCGATCTCGCCCGTGCGGTGGGCGGAACGACGGTGGCCGAAGGCGTGGAGACGCAGGGCCAGCTCAACATCCTCTCGGACTTGAAGTGTGACCTCGTCCAGGGGTACCTCTACTCGCGCCCTGTCCCGGCGGTGGAGTTCACCGAGTTTCTGACCAGACGAAACGAGAAGGAGCAGTTCCTCCCGCTTCCTGTTCGGGCGGCGGAGTCGGCGTCGTCGGCGACATCGGCTGGAACGCGTCGGGTTGAAATCGTTCGTGGAAATCGAAACGTGGAGTCAGTCCTCCCCGAATTGGACGATCTTCACCGCACTGTGGGGGCTCCAATTTCGGCGCGTTGGCGGTGGATGGCGTCGTGGTTCCAGCTCCATCCTGACGCTGACCTTCAGTGCGTGCTGGTCCGTTCTCACAACGGGCGAATCGATGCGGCAGCGATCTTGGCTCGCCAGCGCGCTGGCGGAGAAACACGGTTCTTCGCGCTCGACCATCAGATGGCCAACGTCGCCAGCCTCTTCGCTCGAAACGCGCCCTCGGCCAAGGAACTTGCCCGCGGAATCGCTGATCTTGTCCGAAGCGTTGACGGGCCATGGAGTCTCGAAGTGGGTCAGGTCGCCGGAGCGAACGAGGTGGCCAGCGCGCTCGCCGCACAGTTCCCGGGCCTGAGCATCGAAGAGCAGCTGCCCGTGCCGCAGGTGATCCTTCGCCCGGGAATGACGGCGGACGAGCTGCTGAGTCGAGGCATGCGAAAGCAGCTCCGACGAGCCCACGGCCGTCTCGAGCACCAAGCCGAGAACTGGGAGGTGCGGTTCCACCGCGGGACCGGAAGCATCATGGCTCTGCTCCCGGAGATCGAATCTGTGCACATTGGTCGCGATCATGAACGACGAAATGGTTCGGATCTCGACGATGCGTTGGAACGGCGCTTCTGGCAGGAAACAGTGGTTGTCCATACGTATTCCGACGAGCTGGAATTGGCCACGCTGGTGATCGACGGAAGCGTTGCGTCGTACGTGATCGCGTTGATCGACGGACCGGCCTACCGCGTGTTCGACGGGCGCATGAACGGGGCGTTCTCGGGATACTCGCCGGGCCGGATCTTGGAGGCGGCGACGCTGGAGCGAGTCGTCTCGGACAAGCGTTTCACCACGTTCGACTGGATGACCGGTGTCGCTCCTGAGACGATTCTCGCCGCCAATCATTGGGAAAGCCGTTGCACGCTTCGGACGACATCACGGGACGAGCCGAAGAAGCCGCTGGTTCGTGGCCGGTCGACGTCGATGAAGACGAGATCGGCAGACCTCGTCCGCGCCTGATTCACGGTTGGTGGGGGCGAAGGAATCGACGAGCGATCGTCACGTTGCCGATCAAGCGTGCGATCATCCAAACGTTGAGAGCGACCCACACGCCGCTGAGTCCACTTACGACTGGCAACGTGGTCCGTTGGAAGCTGACAAAGCCCCAGAAGCCCGCGGCCGCGACGAACGCGCCGCCGGCCAGCCAC
>JANLQX010000409.1:0-19674 GCA_031368095.1 Actinomycetes bacterium
CGAATGTCCAAATCCGCCGGTTCCACGAACGGTCGAGCCGAGGGCCGCGACATCGTCGACCGAGGTCCACGAGACCGACGGCACGGCGAGGATGACCAGTTGAGCGATCCGGTCACCACGTGACACGGAGAACGGCGTCAGAGGGTCGGTGTTCAGCAGGGGCACCATAACTTCGCCCCGGTACCCACTGTCGATGAGTCCGGGCGCATTGACAACCGTGACCCCGTGTCGTGCCGCCAGGCCGCTGCGGGGCAGCACGAAGCCTGCGAACCCAACCGGAATCGCCAGGGCGAACCCGACCGGCATCACGAAGCGTCCACCGCCGGGGGCGAGCACACAGTTTTCTCGGGCCCGCAGGTCCATGCCCGCGTCACCACGCAACGCGGCCTCGGGCAGGTCGAGATCCGGATCAAGACGAAGGATTCGCACCTGCAGAAGCTCGCCATTCACGTCGCGATCCTAGAGCGGAGTCCAGCAGAACCTAGGGTGTCGCCCGTGCTTGCGTGGATGGACTTGGAAATGACCGGCCTCGAACCGGGGCGTCATGTGATCGTCGAGATTGCCACGCTGCTGACCGACGACAACCTCGACGTCATCGCCGAAGGGCCCGATCTCGTCATCGCCGCCAGCACCGAGGCGCTCGCCGAAATGGATGAGGTCGTGATCCAGATGCACACCCGAAGCGGACTCCTTCCGGCAATTGCGGCATCCACCATCACCGTCGCCTCGGCGATCTCGCAGACGATGGCTTTCTTGCGTGAACACATCCCGGAGGCCAAATCGGTCCCCTTGTGCGGCAACTCCATCGGAACCGATCGCCGCTTCCTGGCCGAGTTCATGCCGGAGATCGATGAGTACCTCCACTACCGCAGCGTCGACGTCTCCAGCGTGAAAGAACTGACCCGCCGGTGGTACCCCGAGGTCTACAAGAAGATTCCCCGCAAAGGCGGAGGGCACCGCGCTCTCGATGACATCCGCGAGAGCGTCGCCGAACTCCGCTTCTATCGCGACGCGGTCTTTCTCCCGAAGACCTGACCGGGCCGAGTCAGCCCCAACCAGAACTACGCTCGCCAGCCCGGCGAGACGCACTGCGACTTGGCCGAGAACCTGTCCCATGTCACGCGTCGTCCGTCTCCGTCCCTGGCAGAAAGCCGCGCTGGACCGCTTTGAGGCCGCTGGCTCGACCAGTCCGGACTTCCTGGCCGTGGCCACTCCCGGCGCCGGAAAGACCACGTTCGCGCTGGCCGCCGCCCTTCGGGAGTTGCGGGGCCGCTCCGGCCGCCGGCTCATTATCGTGGCGCCGACGGCGCACCTGAAGCTCCAGTGGGCAAAGGCGGCGACGCGGTTCGGACTTCATCTTCATCCCGAATGGTCGGCGTCGTCGGCCGCCCTCGCGCCCGATATGCACGGCATTGTGACCACCTATCAACAGGTATCGACAAGCGCCGCCGTGCTCGCCCGGCTTACGTCAGGCGCCATGGTGATCCTCGACGAGATTCACCATGCCGGCGACGAAAAAGCGTGGGGCGATTCCGTGCGCGAAGCATTTGCCCCCGCCACCCGACGATTGGCTCTTTCCGGCACGCCGTTCCGCAGCGACACGTCATCGATCCCCTTTGTCCGCTACCGCCAGGACGAGGCCGAGTCGGACTTCGACTACGGCTACGGCGACGCGCTGCAAGACGGGCGCGTCGTACGGCCGGTCTACTTTCCCCGCATCAACGGCTTCATGGAATGGATGACGCCCGACGGGAACCTTCAGGCGGCGTCGTTCGACGATTCCCTCGACCGGACCGGTTCGGCCCAACGACTCCGCACCGCCCTGTCCCCGGACGGCGAATGGCTTCCGACGGTTCTCGCCCAAGCCCACGAACGACTCACCGAACTACGCGCCACCCGCCAGCCGAACGCCGGCGGGTTGGTGATCGCCGCCGATCAGGAACATGCCCGGGCGATAGCCGATCTAATGCGGTGGCGGCTGGGCGTCACCGCCACCGTTGTCCTCTCCGACGATCCGCAGGCCTCGGGCCGCATCACCCATTTCGCCGATGGCACGCAACCATGGATCATCGCCGTCCGCATGGTGTCCGAAGGTGTCGATATCCCGCGTCTCGCCATTGGTGTCTATGCCACAACCACGACAACAGAGCTGTTCTTCCGCCAAGCCGTCGGTCGCCTCGTGCGCTGGACTCCGGGAGTGGTGAAACAGAAGGCGTACCTGTTCATCCCCGACGACCCGCGGTTGCGCACGTGGGCCCACCAGATCGCCGATTCCCGTCGTCACTCGCTACGTAAGCCGGCCGAGGACGCCGACGGGTTCGTCGAACGAGCGGAGCCGGACCCGACCGCCTTTGATGCCATGACGGTCGCCGACGAACAACTCTCGCTGTTCAGCGCCCTGTCGGCGGTGGCAACCGAGACGTCACAAACCGGAGTCATGATCGCCGGGTCGGTCTTCGACGATGACTACGAGCACGACAACGATCATGGGGCCGAAGATCTCGAGCCAACCGACGACCTGCTCCTCGATGTGGGTGCCCTCGCCCCGCCAATACCCGGCGGCACTGCGGCCGGAGTCGACGGCCTGTCCCGCTACGAACGCAAGGAGGCCCTCCGCATCAAGAACGCCGAATGGGCGCGCGATCTCGCGCGAGCGACCGGCATGAACCACGGTCAGGTCAATGGCCAACTCAACCGACTGATCAACCTGGCCCGGGTGGATGCGGCGACGGTGGAGCAGCTGGAGCAACGCGTGAGTGCGGCGGAGAAATGGTGGAAGCAACTGAGCGGCCGCCGCGAGCCAACAACACAGAGGCGGAGAAATGGTGGAAGCAACTGAGCGGCCGCCGCTAACCAACACGGAGGCGGCGGTCCCCCGGGCCGAAGAGTGGTCACGAGTAGATTGTGCGCCCGTGGCATCGAACCCCCCTGCTGATCTGCAACTCCAACCGCTGACCGGCAAAGGGTTTCCAATTTCCGCCTGGCTGGTGCAGTACCAGCTGCTCCTGGTGGCGCTTGATCCGTTCACCAACGAATCCGCCTGGGCCTTTCCTACGGCGAAGCGGGTCCTCGCCAGTTTCGAAGAGGCAGATTGCCGGGTCGGCCTGATTCTGGCCGGAGCCGATGCCGACGAATCCCGTCAATTCCTCGGACCGAACGCCCAGGAATTTCTGTGCTTTCCTGATCCTGATCGGACCATCGTTCGAGCGTTCGGGCTGGAGCGCGTCCCGGCGATCATTCACGTGGCGTCTGACGGCTCGGTCGTGAACGCCGCCGAGGACTGGAACCCTGATGCGTGGCAGACGGTGACCGACGAGCTGGCGCGCATGATGCGATGGACCGGCCCGGTGCTCCCCGATTCGCGCGATCCCGGATCTTTCATCGGCACCAAAGCGAGCTGAAAAATTGGGCCTGAACCTGCGCTGAATCGGCGTTCAGGACGCCAACGAGGTTCAGTTTTGGTCCTCCGTGACCGAAGAACACCGGGTGACGGAGCAGGCCACCAAGACGAAGCGCATAGTCGCAGGCGCAGAAGCGAACCCGCGTTCATGGTCCGACGCCCATGTCGGGACCACATCTTCCTCATGTCACGGCGTTCGACTCACGTCGATGAATCGGATCGTGTCCTGGGCGCCCGCCGCAGCCGCGGCCCTGATCGGCTTCGCCAGCGTGGTCATGTTCCCCACGGTTGGGTCTCGGTTCATCACGACCAGCCTGGCCAACGCCCGGGTCACGACACCGCCCAACCATCGGCCGGCTGGACCGTTGCCAGTCGCCAACCCCGCCATCCCCGCCGGCCCCGCTTCCTCCGGGGATCCGGCCATCGCCGTGGTGCAGTTCGCCATGTCAAAACCGGTCGTGCCGCTTGCTCGCCCGCTTCCCCTCTTCAGTGACGCCGCGCCGGTGATCGTGCCGCCCGGCGGCCTATCGACCGAAGCGCCCACCGTTCCCGCAACCGTCACCTTCACGGTTTTGCCGACCACGACTACGACCGTGGCAGTCACGAAGGCCACCACAACGACCCGTGCACCCAAGCGCGGCACCGTCACGACAGTCACCACGGCGCCGCCTCCGGCGACCACGATCGCACCGCCCGTCGTTGTTCCCCCGGAGGGCCTCGTACTCCCCGCGATCGGTTCCCCCACAACGATCCCGGCAACGGTCAGCAGTTTGGGGTTGACCGCCACCACGCTCGTCTTCGTGCCTCTCCCGCCCTCGACGGCGGTGGGCGCGCCAACGACCGCACTGCCCACCGTCGCCCCGACGACGATCGTTCCGACCACGGTGGCCACGACCAGACCACCCACGACGGCACCACGGCCGACGACGACCACCTCGCCACCGCCAACCACCCTGGTGTTCGTGCCCCTCGCCCCGTCCACGGTCCCGCCCACGGTGCCGCCAACGGTGACCACGGCCCCGGCCGCACCTCGCGTCGGTGTGGGGCCGCGGCCGACCATCGTCGTTCGACCGGTCACCGAGGGACGTGACGCACCGCCGCTCCCGGCCGGAGAAACACCGCTCCCAACCGTGGCACCGACCGGTTCCGAGCCCAGGACGTTCACCTTTGTCGGCGCCGAAGGTCCTGCTCCGGCTCGTCATCCGGGTGCCGATGCAGCCGTCGCCGAGGCGCTCAGTCACCTCGGCGTTCCGTACGTGTGGGCGGCCGAAGGCCCCGACGGATTCGACTGCTCCGGGTTGTCCCTCGTGGCGTGGCGAGCGGCTGGCGTCACCCTCCCCCATCAGTCCCGCTCCCAGTTCGTCCGCACGGTCCGGATCAACCTTGCCGATATCGCACCGGGCGACCTGCTGTTCTTCGGTGATCCCATTCACCACCTGGGCATCTATGTCGGGGACGGAAAAATGGTCGAGGCGGCCAAACCCGGCACCAACGTGAAGGTTTCAACGATCAAGCGCCGCGACTTGGTGGGCATCGGGCGCGTCACCGGCTGAACCAAGAACGGTCCGGCGACCAGCAAGCACGGCATCGGGCGCGTCACCGGCTGAGGACGCGTTGGCCCGGGCGACGTACGATCGCCGGCGTGACCATGCGAGCTGCCACGATCGTCGACGGGGGCCTGGAGGTCCGGGAGCATCCGAGCCCGGAACCGGGGGTTGGCGAAGTGCTCATCGCCGTCCGAGCGGCCGGACTGAACAACGCTGACCTGATGCAGATCGCCGGGTTCTATCCGGCCCCACCCGGTTCTCCGTCGGATATCCCCGGCCTCGAACTGGCCGGCGAAGTTCTGGTCGTCGGTCCAGGGGCGTGGCGTTTCGCGGTCGGTGACCGAGTCATGGCCGTGGTTGGCGGGGGTGCCTTGGCCGAGCGAGCCGTCGCTCACGAACGCACGCTGCTTCCCGTTCCAGAGACGACATCGTGGGAAACCGCGGGTGGCTTTCCCGAAGCGTTCACCACCGCCCATGACGCCCTCTTCACGCAGTGTGGATTGTTGATGGGAGAACGGGTCTGCGTTCACGGAGCGGCCGGTGGCGTCGGTGTCGCCGCTGTTCAGGTAGCGGCCGCGGCCGGCGCCTCCGTCGTGGCTACGGTGCGCGATCCCGCTCGACGCCGAGCCGTCGAAGCGCTCGCGCCCGGGTCGGTAACCGCCGTCGATCCGGAAGGGTTTGGCGTCCACGGACCATTCGATGTGGTCCTCGAACTGGTCGGCGCATCCAATCTCGAAGCGAACCTTGCCGCGCTGGCTACGGGAGGTCGGATCAGCATCATCGGGGTCGGTGGAGGCGGTTCCAAGACCACCATCGACCTGCTCGCGATCATGGGCAAACGGGCCCGCATCTTCGGTTCAACGCTGCGCGCCCGACCCTTGGAACAAAAAGCCGACGCCGCCCGACGGGTCGAGAGCCAGGTCCTGCCCCACCTTGCGTCCGGACGACTCCAGGTCCCGATCACTGCAGCTTTCACCCTCGACGAGGTGACGGCGGCGTACAGCCGGTTTCGGGACGGCGCCAAGTTCGGCAAGATCATCGTCCGACCTTGACGGGTTTCCTTCGCCGTTGCGCCGCGTCGTGAATTCTGACACCACTGTCGGCGTGCTGTCGGGACTCGCCATCAGCGCCGCGGGCATCGTTCTGCACGCCATCCGTGGTCGAGTTCGGCCAATGACGCCCATACCTGACCTTCGGCAATGGTTCGCCCGTTGGCAGGTACAGCACCGCGCGCCGGACCTCGATCCGTCGACGACGACGGTCCTGCGGCTCTTTCTGACCAGCACGTATCGTTTGGCGCGACCGCTGGCGCGAGCCGGGATCGCACCGGCGACGGTGACCTTCGCCGGCGTCTGGCTCGCCGCCACGGTGCCGGCACTAGCCCTCATGTTCCCCGCCGTGGCCGCCATCGTGTGCCTAATCAGTTCGCTAATCGATGGTGTCGACGGAGCCGTCGCGGGACTCCAGGACCGGGCGACGAGGTTCGGGTTCGTCCTTGACTCCGTTGCCGACCGGCTTGCCGAAGCGGCGTTTTTTGGCGCTCTCGTTGCCGCCGGTGGCCATCTGGCCTGGGCCGCCGCCGGGTGGGCCGGCGTGGCCCTTCTCGAATACGTTCGCGCTCGAGCGGCGGTGGCCGGGCTCGATGAGATCGCCGTCGTCACGATCGCCGAACGACCGACGCGCGTCCTGTGCGTGGTCTTCGGACTTCTCGGAGCTGCCATGGTCCCCGGGCACACGACGGCGATCCTCGACGCCAGCGCGGCACTTGCCACCGCAACGGCAGTTGTTGGCATCGCGCAGCTCCTCGTGGTCGTGCGCTCCCGCTTCGCCGGCGCTTAGGCATTTTGGCATTTTTCACCGTAGAAGACGGTCGGCCGCAGCCCCCCAGCAGCAGCCGACCGTCGATCTCACCAGTGGCGCACTAGGGCAACCACGGGCTGCTGCGGCTGACCACGAGGACACTCGTGCGTTCGTCATACACAACAGTGGGAACTACACCAAATCTACTCGTACAACGCGACGCGCCCGGAACCGGGTCAGCTCGGTTGTGGCACGTCTCAGGTTCACGCCGGAAAGCCACCCTGCGTCCCCTGACGCGAGGGATACTGGAGGGGTCGCGGGTTGCCCCGAACTAGCGGCGTGGAGGCGAGTGGTCGTGCCGTTGACAACGTTTGGTAATCGTGCTGGAGGAGGCCCCATATCGGCGCGCCACTTCGGAGCGGCCCTCGTCGTCGCCGGACTCCTCCTTCCCCAGCTCGGAGCGGCCGCCGACCCGAAGCCGGGTTCGTCGGGACGATCCGCCGCAACCCCGTCATCGAAGTCGGCCAGTTCATCCGGCTCAGCCGGTTCGTCCACCAAGGCTGGCGCCGCGACCAAAAGTCCGGCGACGAAGCGATCGTCGGCTCCGGCCAAGGCGTCGGGTCTCGGATCAGGGGCGAAAGGTCCGGCGGTCACCGAGGTCCAAACACTGCTGCAGGCGGCGAGCTACGACATCCGTGACACCAACGGATCGTTCGGCGACCAGACCTTCCATGCGGTGATGGCTTTTCAGAAAGCCAACGGACTCCCCCGCACCGGTCGCGTCGGCCAGCAAACACTCGACGCCCTGCGGGCCGGCGCCACGCCCGAACCCATCGTCCCCAACGGTGGACCGGACCGGATCGAGGTCAGCCTGCCGAAGCAGTACCTGGCCCTCTACCGTGGGGGAAACCTGGTCCGCATCCTGTCGGTGTCCACCGGCAGTGGGAAGCCGTTCTGCACGCTCGACCCGGAGACCAACGAGACGGCGTGCGATACCGCGATCACCCCTCCCGGTTCGTTCCGCGTGGCGCGCCGGGTCATTGGGTGGCGAGAATCCAAGCTCGGCCTGATGTACAACCCGCTGTACTTCAATGGCGGCATTGCCGTGCACGGGGCGCCGTCGGTCCCCGGGAGCCCGGCCTCGCACGGCTGTGTGCGCATCCCGATGGTGTCCGCTGATTTCATGCCGACGGTTGTCCCCGACGGCATCCCGGTCTACGTGTCCGACGGCATTACCCCGCTGAAGACCATCTCGGCCCGGATCTCGCCCGCCAACGCGTGGCCCGGAACCGTTCCAGCCCCGACCCCTACGACCGTGCCGGGAACGGCGTCCACGACG
This sequence comes from Actinomycetes bacterium, assembly GCA_031368095.1. GTDB lineage: Bacteria > Actinomycetota > Acidimicrobiia > Acidimicrobiales > JANYDT01 > JANLQX01. The sequence continues at coordinate 8,087 of JANLQX010000409.1, forward strand.
GTGCTCGCCGGCACCATTGCACCGGCGACCATTGCGGGAGCGACCACCGTCGCGGGAGTCACGTCGACCGTGGCACCGTCGACCGTCCCGGCCTCGACCACCACCGGGGCCCCCACGACCACAGCGGCCCCGGTGTCGATCCCGACGACGACCACGCCGGTCACGCTGGCACGACCGCTCCCCAGCACCACCGTGCCATCCACGCCGCCGCCGCCGGCGGGGTGAACGTCGTCCGCTAGAGGTCGGCGAACGGGTCCTCGGTCGGCGCCACGGTGTCCATGTAGGGCTCGTAGCCGGTGCGCTCGAGTTCCAGGGCCAGTTCGGGTCCGCCGGAATGGACGATGCGGCCACCGACGAAGACATGCACGACGTCGGGCGGGAGCTCGGTAAGCAGCCGCTGATAGTGGGTGATGGCAATGACCGCCATGCCTCGTTCGGCCGAGGCCTCGCGTACCCGACGACTCACGGCGCGAAGGGCATCAACGTCGAGGCCGGAGTCAACCTCGTCGAGCACTGCCACGCGCGGGCGCAAGACACCCAGTTGCACGGCCTCGTTTCGCTTCTTCTCACCTCCGGAAAGATCGACGTTGAGGGCGCGGGTGAGGAACGCTTCGTCAAACCCGATCCCTTCGGCTTCCTCGCGCATGAGGTCGATGACGTGATCGGCGTCTTCGTTGCGTCCTGCGGCGCGCAGGGCCGCCGACAGCATGTCGGAAGGCTGCACCCCCGGCACCTCGGTCGGATACTGCATACCGAGGAACAAGCCGGCCTGGACCCGCTGCCACGTGGGAAGGCCGAGCAACTCGGTCCCATCGAGGACGGCGGATCCTGTGACGTCGACGTAACCGGGTCGCCCGAGAAGCACATGCGCCAGCGTGGACTTCCCCGAGCCGTTGGGACCCATGACCGCATGAATCTCGCCGGACGGCACGACGAGGTCGACGCCACGAAGAATTTCCCGCCCCGGAATGGAGGCGCGAAGGTTGGAAATGGTGAGTGTCATCGAGTACCCGGTTGATGTGGTGATACGGCGCAAGTTGCGAGCAGTGAAGCGAAGCGGAGCGGCGCAGCGCAGTGTCGGAGACTCATGACGGATCCAGGATGAGGAAGAGGGTGTCGCCGTCGCGTTCGATGGTGTACACGGGAACAGGCCGGGTGGCCGGGAACGACTGGGGCGCTCCGGTGCGCAGTGAGAACGCACTGCCGTGCTTGGGGCATTCGAGCTCGCATTCGTCTTCCCACAGCGTGCCGTCGGAAAGCGAAACATCAGCGTGGCTGCACCGATCGCCAATGGCGTAAAAGTCGTCGCCGATGCGAGCCACGGCCACGGTGTGGCTCTGACCTCCATCGTCAAGGGCCTCCACCCGAGTCACGCTGGACGGTCCAAAGTCAGCGACGTTGCCAATCAGTGTTCGCGTCATGAGGCGTCCTGATGGGCAGCTACAGGTGTTGCGAGCAGCGAAGCGAAGCGGAGCAGCACAGCGCCAAAAGGAACAGTTCGCGTCATGACGTGGCCTGTTCGGCGGCGGAGCGGCGGTCGAACTTATGGCGGACGGCGTCGACGAGTTCGCTTCGGAGCGCGTCGTCGGGCACGCGGGCCAACAAGTCGGCAAAGAATCCGAGGACGATGAGCCGGTCGGCGTCACCCGGTGGCACGCCTCGCGACTCGAGGTAATACCGGTGGTCCTCGTCGATGGGGCCGACCGCCGACGCATGTGAGCATTTCACGTCGTTGTTCTCGATCTCGAGATTCGGGACCGATTCGGCTGACGCTTCGGCGGACAGTAACAGGTTGCGGTTGGTCTGATTGGCCACGGTGCCCCGGGCGTCTTTGCCGATGTGGATCAGTCCGGAGTACACCGACCTGGCCCGGTCCTCGACGGCCCCCTTGAACAGCAGGTCCGACGTGGTGTGCGGGGCGATGTGATCCTGACGCGTCCGGAAGTCGTGGACCTGATCGTTTCCGGCGAAGTACACCGCCAGCACTTCGCTATGGGCGCCTTTGGCGGTGGCGACGGCAGTGGTTTCCAGCCGGGCGTAGGCCCCGCCGAGAGCCACGGCGACCGTCGAAAGAGTGGCGTCGCGGCCGGTGGTGGCGTGGAGCGAGGCCACGATCCAGTCACGTTCGTCGAGTAGTTGCACCGACGCATGGCGGAGACGAGCACCGTCGGAAAGTTCCAGCACGGTGCTGGTCACCAGCAGTGCCGGCGACCGATCACCGGCGGGCGACCGGAACTCTTCGATGACCGTGGCCCCACTGTTCACGCCAACGACGACGCGCCACGACGTACCGGCGATGCCTCCGGTCTCGACGGAGGTGCGGACCCTGATCGGCTCCCGGAGTTCCACATTGGCAGGGATCCGAATGACCCGGCTGTCGGCAAGGTGGGCCAAACCGAGCGTGCCGAAGTAGTCCGATGCCAGCGTGGGCGATTCGTCGACGGTGATCGTGACCCCGGCGGCCACCGCCTCGGCGGGCAGGGCCACCAGAGAGTTGGCGAGCGGTTCGGCCGCGCTGGTAAAGGTGTCCGGCTCGAAATCGTCGATGCCGCTGTAGCGCCACAGCTCGTCCGCCTCGACCGGCCGGATGGAGGTAACCAGGTCGGAGGCCCCTCGTTGACGCAGGGCCAGCACCCACTCTGGTTCGAGCGGGGCGAGGGTGACAAGATCCGGGGACAGAACAACTCCTTCAAGGGGGATCCACAGTGTACTGGCCGACCTCGCGCTCTCTAGTTCGGACGGGTGAACCACGGCTCAAGGTGGAACGGCCGACCGCCGATGAACCAGAGACGACCGGAGGAGTACCAGATGTTGAGCGAAGCAGAAACGTATCCCGATTGGACCCCACACGATGCGGCGGAAGAAAGCACCCCAACCGTGACCGAACCGCGCGCCTCTGCGACACCGCCGGATTCGTCGCACGGATGGGGGATCCCCGACGTGGCGCCGATTCCATCGGCGGCTCCGGCGTGGGCGGGCTTTTCCGAGCCGGCGGCCGATACCGAGGAGGGTCCGTCGTTTTGGGCGTCGTCGTCCAACACCCCGGCATCGCTTCCGTCGTGGAACGTGTCGCCCGACGACTCGAACCGGTCAGCTTCGGCAGCATTTCCGATAGGTGGATGGGGCAATGCCGAGTCGGAAGACACCGAGCCCGAGGTCGACGAGGTGGCTGAACACGTGACGGAGACCGTCGACGAGCCGTACGTCGGCGTGGACGAGAGCCCGTTCCACGAAGTGGCCGCCGCGTTTGCCGCTGCCCACCACGTTCCGGTGGCCGAGCGCGAGGCGTACGTCCCCGCCGCCGGCCGATGGGACGAGTCGGCCGAGTCGGCCGACTCCTCCGACGAGCCGACTCCGGTGGTCGTCGCCGAAGATGTCGCAGTGGCGGTGGAGACAAACCGTCGGAGCCGTTTGCCCGGCCGCCGCAAGGTCGACCGGGCCGCCGGACCCGACACGATGGCCAAGGCCGAAGCCGCCGAGCCGGCGGTGATGGTCTCGCCCCATGAGCTGGCCGAGTCGAGCGACAAGGCCGCCCGGTCCGGCTTCTTCACCAAGAAGCCTCCGTCGACAACCGAGGAAAGCGGGCGCGACACCCCGAAGGTGTTGCGAATCGCCGCGCTCGCCTCGTTGCTCGTGGGCGTCGGCCTGTTCGGCTACACGGTGGTCAACGGCCGCCGGTCAACCCCCACGGCCCCCGCCGTCACGATTGCTCCGCCGGCCCCCACCGCCACGCTGGCGCCCGTTCCTCCTGGCAACGGCACCCCGGTATCCGCACCAGCCGAAGACCCGATCTTCGGCAATGCTCCCGCCGTTCAAGACGACGGCCTGTCCTTCGACACCACCGCCAACTTCGGCTCCTAACCTCCGTCGCGAGAGAGGTTGCCCCCATAAACGTGACTGCGTTACCTCGATACGTCGTATCGAGGTAACGAGGTACGTCGCTGCGCCCAGCCGACAGGACCCGGCCCACTATGACGTTGGTCACATTTTGTGAATGCTGCTTCAGTTCTGCGCGGGCCTTGTCGATACATTGAGGATGGTGTCGTCGCCCACGTCGCGCCCCGACGAAGTGACGTTTCGGCGCCGTCGGCGCATCGCCCTTCTCTCGTTCGTCACGATCGGCGCAGCGCCCTGGCTGGTGTCGCCCCGAAACGCCGCGGACGCCGCCGCCATGGCGCCGGAACCGGTGCGGGCGGCAGCTGCGACCCGACCCGAAGCAGTTCGCGTCGCCGCCGGGAACCTGCGGACAATCACCGCCCGGCTGCCGACCGCCGGAACCGTCGGCGTCGTCGGCCGCGTGCCGGTCCGGACGGTCACCGCCGAGTCCCTTGCCGCCAATACGCGCCTAACGCTGAGCGACCCCGCCCGCGCCGACCTTGTTGCGGGCCTCGTCGACGCTCGCATCGTCGCCGTGCTCGGCCAGGCGTTGGAAAAGCACCGCATCGAAGTCACCGTGTTCGTGACCGGGCACAGCCGCTACGTGAAGGGCACGTCGAAGGTGTCAAACCACGTTGACGGACGGGCCGCCGATATCGTGTCCGTGGATGGGGCCGAAGTGTCGCCCAACAACGCCGCCGCCCGAGCACTCATCGACGAGTTGTTCGCCATGGACTCGGCCGTGCGCCCAACCGAGCTCGGCGGGCCGTGGGATGTGGACGGTCCCGAAGGCATCGGCTTTACCGACTCCGGCCACAACTCGCACCTGCACGTCGGCTTCGACGCCTGACGGACAGCGTCAGCGGGACCGCGCCGCAGACGAGCGGATGCCGCCGGAGGGCCGCCGCTCGCCGTCAGGCGTTACCCGATCGAGCCTTCCATCTGGAGCTCGACTAGGCGGCTCCACTCCACGGCGAACTCCATCGGCAGGGTCCGGGTGACGGGCTCCATGAAGCCGTTGACGATCATCGCCGTGGCCTGCTCGCGAGAGAGGCCGCGTGACTGGAGGTAGAAGAGCTGATCGTCGCCGACCTTGGAGACCGTGGCCTCGTGACCGATTTCGGCCTGCAGGACTCCGGGATTGCGCTCGATATAGGGGTAGGTATCGGAGCGCGATTCGTCATCGAGAATGAGGGCGTCGCACTGCACATGGGATTTCACGTGTTCCGCGCCTTCCTCCACTCGAACGAGACCGCGATACGACGTTCGGCCGCCGTCTTTGGAGATCGACTTCGAGATGACCTGTGACGTGGTCTCCGGGGCGGCGTGGACCATTTTCGCGCCCGTGTCCTGGTGCTGACCGGCACCGGCGTAGGCCACGGACAGCACTTCGCCGTGCGCTTTTGGACCCATGAGATAGATGGCCGGGTACTTCATGGTGAGCCGCGAGCCGATGTTGCCGTCGATCCAGCTGACTCGTGCTTCGGCCTCCGCTCGCGCTCGCTTGGTGACGAGGTTAAAGACGTTATTCGACCAGTTCTGAATGGTGGAATACGTGATATGGGCCCCTTCAAGGGCGATCAGTTCGACGACCGCCGAGTGCAAGGAGTCCGACGTGTAGACCGGGGCGGAGCATCCTTCGATGTAGTGCACCTTTGAGCCCTTGTCAGCGATGATAAGCGTACGTTCGAACTGCCCCATGTTCTCTTTGTTGATCCGGAAGTACGCCTGCAGCGGCATTTCTACGGTGGTGTTCTCCGGAACGTAGATGAACGAACCACCGGACCAGACGGCACTGTTAAGCGCGCTGAACTTGTTGTCGGCAGTCGGAATGATGGTGGCGAAGTAGCGCTTGACCAGATCGGGGTACTCGCGCAGCGCGGTGTCCATATCGCAGAAAATGACACCCTGCGCTTCGAGGTCTTCACGATTTCGGTGAAAGACGACTTCGGACTCATACTGTGCGGTTACGCCAGCGAGGTACTTCTGTTCGGCCTCGGGAATGCCCAATTTTTCGTAGGTCTTGCGGACCGCCTCGGGGAGCGCGTCCCACGAGTCGACCTGACCTTCCATGGGCTTCACGTAGTAGTAGATGTCGTCGAAGAAAATCTCCGACATGTCGCCACCCCAGTGCGGCATGGGCTTGCGAAGAAAAACGTCGAGAGCGCGCAGACGGAACTTGCGCATCCAGTCGGGCTCGCCCTTCATCCACGACATCTCTTCGACAATGTCGCGGGTGAGACCACGCTTGGGCGTGAAGACGTAGCTGTCGACATCGTCGGCCCAGCCAAGCTTGTACTTGCCGAGATCGAGATCTGAGACGGTTGTGCTCATCGGGGGGCTCCTTGGCGGAAAGCACCGGAGGCAATTTCCACTACCGCCATAGTAACAATTGCCGCGGCCTATCCCCGGTCGAACGGGTGATCCCGACGAAATGGGCCCAAACATCGCCAAACATCACGGTGTGCGTTCGTTTGACGACTCTGTACACTCTCCGTATTCGGACCTGAGGGGGTGTTCACACATGAAGATCGATTCAGACCACGCTGACGGCGCGCCCGCGACCCCATCGATCGACCCCGCTCCTCACGACAACCCCGTGGTATTGCGCCGCCCACTGCCACCGTATGCCCACCGTCGACTCCTACGCCCGCGTCCCGCCACTGTCACCGCTCCCGCAGCCCTCAACGCCGAAGGGGGCGCCGCCGTACCCAACGATGATCCGGCATCAGCGAGGGGCAACGAAGCCGTTCCGGACTTCGTGGCGCCGTGGCTCGGGCCCGAAGTCGGCCACGGGTCTCTCGCACGCCGCCGGCCGAGTGGGTGGGGGCGTGCCGTTTTGCCAATGCTCGCCCTGGCCGGGGCGGGAGTGATCATCGGCGGGGCCATTGTCGTCCGGCACGACACCCCATCGATCACCACGGCGTCCAACGACGCCGGGCCGGCCAAAACGACGGCGGCGACCTCTTCGGTGCCACCCGTCGCCGCTCTCGGCTCGGTGCCGGCCACGGTTCGGGTTCTGGCCGGGGGGCCCGACGAAGTGGGAAACGGTGGAGCCGCTGATCGGGCGCTACTCCGTCGGCCGACGGCGGTGGTCCGCACCGGAGCCGGCCTGATCATCGCCGACGCCGGACTGCTCCGCCGTGTTCGTCCCGACGGCGGGATCGAAGCGACGGTGATCGAAGGACTACCGCCAGACTTCCGTCTCGACGAACTGGCCGGCCTTCCGGGGGGACGCATGCTGGCCGCCGACACGGTGACCGCCCGGTTTGTCCTGCTCACCGGCATCGGAACCGACACCGTCAAAGCGACAGCGGTGGCCACGCCGGGCATCGTGACGCCGGTCGCTCTCGCCGCCGACCGCACGGGCCGGGTCCTCGTCGCCGATCCCGGTTCCGGATCCATCTGGCGCTGGGAGGCGGGCCGTTCCCCGGTCCTCGTGACCGGTTCGTTGCTCGCTCCCGTGAGCGTCGCCTCCCTGCCGGACGACGGGGTTCTGGTGACAGATCGCGGCACCGGACTCGTCATCACCATCAACAACGCCGGGGTCGTCGTTCCGATCGCCGCCGATGCCCGGGTAGCCCCGTCGGTGCGGACGGTCACGACCGGGCTTCGTGCCACGCCAGTCGCCGCTATGCCCGTAGGTCGCGACGCTGTCAACATCTTGCTTCTCGACGGTTCCATCGCGCGGGTCCCGATCGTCCCCGGCGGCGGTCGTGGGTCACTGGTCACCGAGTTTCTGAGCGGGGCGACGGCGATGGCGCCGGACGGTGAGGCGATGCTCGTGGTCGAGTCGGGTGAACGCCGGATCGTTCGAGTGAGCACCGATGCCGCCGGACGCGGTTCGCAGGCGACGGTGATCGGCGGAGTTGCCTGGCCCCAGGCCAACCCTGATGTCCTACTGGCGCGTGATGTTGTGCTCATCGACCCGACGGGAGTTGCCGTCAGCCCCGACGGCTCGGTGATCGTCGCCGATCGCGGAGCAAACGTGGTGTGGCGTCTGGCCACCGATGGTTCGGCGCTTCGCATCGCCGGCGACCACGCGTGGGGGAACTCGGGCGATAGCGCCGAAGCTGCGAAGTCGGGTATTGCGTCACCCACCGATGTTGCCGTGACCGCCGATGGCACGGTGTTCTTCACCGAACCGACCCTCGCCCGCGTCCGGGCGATCCGGCCCGACGGGTCGCTCCAAACGGTTCTGCAGGCGGCGATCGATCGACCGGATCAAGCGCTGTTCTCACCGGGGCCACTGGCCGTTTCGACGACGGGTTCCGTCGTGGCGAGCGACCGATATATCGGCGGTCGGTGGCAGCTCGGCAACGACGCCGTTACCGCCCTACCACCGGCGAGCATCGTCGGGATCGACGCGACCGAATCTCGGCGGGTCAGTGGCGGCTCAGGAGAGTTGGCCGACCACGCCGACGTTGTCGCCACGGCAAGCGCGAACGGGTCCACGGTGATCGTGACCCGTGGCCGTCGAGCCGCGGTGGCCCGCGTGACGGGCGCGGAGACGGACGTGCTCACGTCGACGGCGATCGGATCCAACAGTGGCCGTGCCAACGAAACCGCGTTGTTCGACCCGGTATCGCTCCACGTTGCCCAGGACGGTTCGGTGCTCATCGCCGATCGTGGTGGCGCTCGGGTCCGGTCGCTTCGAGACGGCGTGATCACCACGCTCGTCGGCAACGGTCGCAACGACACTCGCCGCGATCCCACCGCCAACTCGGCCACCCGATCCCTTGCCGCGCTCCGTGACGCCGTCGAGAACGATGACGGTTCACTGAGTGTCGTCGACAGCGGCCGGATCCTGTTCGTTGACGGATCGGGACTCGTGACGGAACGGAATGTTCGCGACACCACCGAAAAAATCGTAGGTATACGTTCGATTGCCAAGGCGGCCGATGGGGTCATGTATGCCGTCGGTGATGACGGGATGTTGCTGCGGTTGTCCGCGTCGACGGTAACGGTGGTGACCACGACACCATCGCTTGCTCGTGTTCGCTTCGCCGCCAACGGTGCGGTTCTGGGGGTAACGAACGGCGGCGGTCTCGTTGAGCTTCGGGGTACAACGCTCGTGGCCATCGACACCCCGCGGGACCTGCCGGTGGTCTCAGTCGACGAACGCGATGGACGGCTCGTCGCCCTTGGACGCGACGGCACCGTGGTCGAACGCCACGACGGTCGATGGCGACGCCTGGAGTCGCCGACGGCGCTAGTCACGGACCGACGGGCAAACCGCGCCGCCTCACCGGTGCCGACCGACATCGCCATTTCAAACGACGGGGCCATACTCGTCTCCGACGCCGGCCGCGATGCCGTGCTCGTCTACCGCATCAACGCCGTCGTCTCGTCCTGACTCTGCTGCCCCTGACCCTGTCCATCGGAGCGGCGCCGCAAACCAAGCACCGTCAATCGATGCGGCGGAGGTTGGCCTTGAAGTTCCGGCCGTTGTGCACATACGACGCCGCCGACATGGCAATGAGTTCGGCCGACGCCGAGTTCTCCCGGATCTTGGCCGGGACGCCGAGTGCCATCGCGCCCGACGGCACTTCCATGTCGTTCGTGACAACGGCATTCGAGCCCACCAGCGCGCCGGTCCGAACGATGGCGCGGTGCAACACCACCGAGGCATTGCCCACCAGCGACCCGGACTCGATGGTGCAACCCTCCAGATGAACCTGGTGGCCAATCACGCAGTCGTCGCCGACGATGGTGGGATGCATGGGCGTGGTGTGCAGTACGGATCCGTCCTGGATCGAGGTGCGTGCACCGATACGGATGAACCCGTGATCACCTCGGAGCACGGCGCATGGCCAGATGCTCGATTCCGCACCGATCTGCACATTGCCGATAACAACGGCGTCGGGATGGACGAAGGCGCTCGGGTCGATCGTGGGCACGAGGTCGCCAAGGGCGTAAATGGGCACCCACTCGTTGTAGCCGACCGTGTCAGCGAGGGCGAACCAGGTCAGTTCCGGCCCTAGCCTCGCGCCACGATGTCCGTGATCCTTCCGACGCCCGCCGCCCCCGTTGCCCTCGAAAAGCCCGAAACCACCATGCTCGATGGGGTGACGCGCACCGACGCCTATGCGTGGTTGCGGGACAAGGCTGACCCGACGGTGATCGCCCATCTCACGGCCGAGAACGACTACACGGCCGCCGTGTTGGCTCCCCTCGAAACGTTTCGCGAAGTTCTCTTCAACGAGATGAAGTCACGCATTCAGGAGACGGACCTTTCCCTCCCCACCCGCAAAGGCACGTGGGCTTACTACACCCGGACAGAAGAGGGAAAGAGCTACGCCGTCCACTGTCGGCGTCCGGCTGACAGTGTTGCGGCCAATCCCGATGACGCCACCGACGAAGAAATTCTGCTCGACCAGAACGTTCTCGCCGAGGGTCATGACTACTTCGCCGTCGGAACGTTTGAACTCACCGTTGATCACCGCCTTCTTGCGTATGCCGTTGATGTCGGCGGCGACGAGGTCTACGAGCTCCACGTACGCGACCTCGCCACCGGTCTCGACCTGCCCGACGTGATCACCGAAACGGCCGCCGGTGTGGCGTGGTCGGCCGACGGCACGCAGTTGCTGTACCTCGTGCACGACGACGCCATGCGACCCCATCAGGTATGGCGGCATCGACTCGGCTCGACCGACCCCGATGAGCTCGTGTTCGACGAGCCCGACGAGCGGTTCTACTGCGGGCTCAGCATGAGTGCCACCGACGACTTCGTGTTTCTCGTCATCGGTAGCCAAGTGACGACCGAGGTTCGCGCCGCCCCGGCGAACAACCTCGACGCCGATTTCGTCGTCGTCCGACCTCGAGTGCAGGACATCGAATACGCGATCGATCATCACCGCAGCGTCGATGGCACGCAACGCTTCTTCGTGGTGACCAACGACGGCGCCGAAAACTTCCGCCTCTGTACGACGCCGATCGACGGCGGCGCGTGGGTGCCTGCCACCGCCGAATGGCACACCGACGCCGAGCTCGCCGAGGCCGGTCACGACGTGTTGCGTCGCCCCAAGATCGAGGGGCTGGAGATCTTCCGTTCGCACCTCGTGCTGCACGAGCGCGTCGACGGCTTGGAACGGCTGCGGGTCATCGACCTCAACGACGATGGTTCGCTCGGGTCGGGCCGCGTCATTGAGCAACCCGAACCCGTCCACAGCGTATGGCCACAGTCGAATGCCGATATCGACGCTCCGTTCCTGCGTTTCGGCTACTCCTCAATGGCCACCCCGCCGAGTGTCTACGACTACGACCTCGCCACCGGTGAGCGGACGTTACGCAAACGCCAGCCGGTGCTCGGCGAGTTCGACCCCAACGACTACATCAGCGAACGTCGTCTCGTTCCAGCCTCCGACGGTGTGCTCATCCCGATGTCGATCGTGCGCCACAAACACACGCCCGTCAACGGCTCCGCGCCAGGCCTTCTCTACGGCTACGGCTCGTACGAAATTTCGAGCGATCCAACGTTTTCCACCATGCGCCTCTCGCTGCTCGACCGGGGGTTCGTCTTCGCCATCGCCCACGTGCGTGGCGGCGGGGAGCTCGGCCGTCGGTGGTACCTCGACGGCAAGTTCTTGGCCAAACGCAACACGTTCACCGACTTCGTCGCCTGTGGTCAGTCGCTCATTACCGACGGCGACGTGGCCGCCGGACGGCTGCATCTGGAGTGGTGGGGCAACGAGATCAGCCGCATGCTCTCG
>JANLQX010000483.1:0-19841 GCA_031368095.1 Actinomycetes bacterium
AGAAAGCCGTACTGCTCGGCGAGGGCGGCCAGTTCCTGACGGCGCACCACGCTCATCGTGGCACCGGTCGGGTTGTGAAAGTTGGCCACGACATAGACGAGCTTTGGCCGTAGTCCCGCTCCGAGTCGAGCGGCCAAGTCATCGGTACGCATACCATCGACGTCACCAGTGACACCTTCGAAGCGCGGCCCGTAGAGATCAAAGGCCTGAATCATCCCCAGGTACCCGGGATCTTCGAGGACCACGACGTCGCCTTCGTCGACAAAGAGCTTGCCGATCAGATCCAACCCCTGCTGCGACCCGTGGGTCACCAGGACGTCGGTGTTCGGATCGATGGCGCGGCCGAAGTTGTGCGACGCCGTTTCCGCCAACCAGTCCCGAAGCGCCGGAACACCGTCGGTGACGGAATACTGCACAACGCTCGGGCCGAACTCACCGAAGAGTCGGTCCGCCTCGCGGCGCAAATCGTCGAGCGGAAAGGACTCAGGGCTGGGAAGCCCACCGGCCAGACTCAAGATACCGAGGGTCTCGGTGAGTTTGAGGAGTTCGCGGATCGTCGACGTTCGCAGTCGTTCGCTGCGCGAGGCGAACGGGGGAAGCGGAAGCGTCGACATCGGACTTCGTGTCTACTCGCAGACAGTGGCGACGGTGGTTCTTCGGCTCAGACGAGCTTGGAGGTCCGTCCGGCCCAGTACCGATCCCGGAGGAGTCGCTTGTAGAGCTTTCCGGTCGGGTGGCGCGGAAGTTCCGCTTCGAAATCGATCGACCGAGGACACTTCAGACCGGCCAGTTGTTCCTTACAGAACGCAATCAGTTCGAGTTCGAGTGCGCGCCTCTTTTCCTCGGTATCGACGTCGGCCCACGACGCTGGCTGCACCACCGCCTTGACCTCCTCGCCAAAGTCCTCATTGGGCACGCCGAACACCGCCACGTCACCCACCTTGGGGTGCATGGTGAGCACGTTCTCAGCCTCTTGCGGATAAATGTTGACGCCACCCGAGATGATCATGTTCGCCTTCCGGTCGGTCAGGAACAAGAACCCGTCGGCATCGACATACCCGATGTCGCCAAGCGTCGACCAGCCCTGTGGGTGACGCGACGACGCCGTCTTCTCCGGGTCGTTGTGGTATTCGAACGGAGCGGTTCCACCGAAGAAGATGGTGCCGGGTTCGCCGGTCGGCTGCTCCACGCCGTCTTCGTCGCAGATATGCAGTTCCCCCAGAAGCGGTTTGCCGACAGAGCCCTTCTTCGCCAGCCACTCCTCGCTTGTTATCGCACAAAACCCGTTCCCCTCGGTACCGGCGTAGTACTCAAAGATCTTGGGTCCCCACCACGCAATCATCTGTTCTTTAATCGGGATCGGACAGGGGGCAGCCGCGTGGATGGCCACCTTCAGGCTGGAGACGTCGTATCCAAACCGGACCTTTTCATCGAGCTTGAGCATGCGGATGAACATCGTTGGAACAAACTGTCCGTGGGTGATCTTGTACGTATCGATCGCCGCCAGCAGGTGCTCCGGGTCGAAGTGTTCAAGGGCAATCACCGTGCCCCCAAGCCGAAGGGTGTTCATGACATACCGCAACGGAGCGGCATGGTAGAAGGGCGCCGGCGAGATATACCGAGTGTTTTCGTCGAACGCATACAGAAACTGCATCAGCCCCACAAGCGCTTGCGCAGTGCCCATGGGGGCCAGCGAGAGCTTCGTCTTGACACCCTTTGGTCGGCCGGTGGTGCCCGATGAATAGAGCATGTCGCCGCCTTCGCACTCGTCGGCAATCGGCGTTGTTGGCATGGCATCGATCGCCGCCTCGAACGACTCGTAGCCATCGGCCACGCCGTCGATCATGTAGCAACGAACGTCGCCGAGAAGCGGACGTACCTCGGCGGCAACCTCGCGCTTCTCTTTGGTGGTGATGAAGATCTTCGCCCCGCAGTCACCGACGATGTACTGCAGCTCGCCAACGGTAAGTCGGCTCGATGCCGCCGTGTACTGCAGCCCGGCTCGCTGCGCACCCCAGCACACGACGAAGAACAACGGATGGTTCTCCATCATGAGCGCCACCGGATCCCCGGGCTTGAGCCCTAGCAAACGGAAGAGTTGGGCAACCTGATTCGACCGGTCGTTGAGTTGGCGATAGGTGAGTTCGACGCCCGAGCCGAACATTTTGAGAGCGAGCTTGTCGGGCGTGGCTTCGGCGTGAGTAGCGATATGCACGCCATGGAACGTACCGAGACGGGTTCGCCTCGGCGAATCAGCCCGGCCGACTCAACCCCGACGAAGGTCGCTGACTCAACCCCGACGGAGGTCGCTGAACCGGTCGACGTTGCGCAGCGTCGGAAAGGCGAACCAGAACGCACCGACCACCAGCAAGGTGGCGGCGCCACCACTCACTACGGCGATCGTGGTGCCGAACAGCGCGGCCGCCATGCCACTTTCGAAGGCGCCCAGTTCGTTCGACGCACCGATGAAGATGCTCTCGGCGGCGAGCACCCGGCCGCGTTGCTCGGGCGGCGTGACCATCGGCACCAACGTCGACCGAACGAACACGCTGACGGAGTCACCGGCGTTGAGCAGAAAGAAGGCGATCGCTGCGATCCACACGCTTCGGGTCACGCCCAGCATCACCGTTGCGACCCCGAACAGGGCCACGGAGGCGAGCAAGACTCGGCCGACGTGACGAGAGAGCGGGCGCCACGCCAGGCCGATGGTCACGAGGGCCGCGCCGATGCCGCCACAGGCCCGCAGGTAGCCCACCCAGACGTCGTCGACTTTCAGTACCTTCTCCACAATCGCCGGCAGCAAGGAGACGGCACCGCCGAACAGCACGGCGAAGAGATCCAACGAGATCGCGGCGAGAAGAATTGGGGTGTGGCGGATGAAGCGGATGCCTTCCATCGCCGTGGCCAGCGACGGACGCTCGGTTACCTCACCCGGAGCACGCCGCAGATGGGCGCGCCCGATGGACCTGGGGATCAATTGAAGAAGCGCCGCCGACGTGAGCAGGCACGCCGCCGCGATCACGTGGGGGAGCGGGCGAGACGCCTTGTTGGCGAGTGCGCCAACAACGGGACCGGCGATGAACGCACCCTGCCAGCTGAGCGACATCGTCGCCGTGGTTCGCTCCAACTGGCCGGCCGGCGCGCTGGCCGGGATGACCGAGCGAAGGGCGGGAGCGCCGAAACTTCGACAGATGCCGAACAAGGCGGCGGCGACGAAGAACGGAAGCACGGTGGTCGGCGCGGTGCGCACGAACGCGGCGATCGTCAGAAAGAGCAGTCCTTCGGCAAGGTTCACGATGGAACCGATTCGCCGTCGGTCGAAGTTGTCCGCCACCAGTCCGGTAACCAGCACGAGGGCGACCCCGGGGATGAACTCGGCCAGACCCAAAAAGCCGAGGTCCGCCTCCCGTTCGCGGACGTTGAACAGTTGGATGGCGAGAGCCGTGGTGGCCACGGCCCCGCCGAAGGACCCGATGGCCATGGCCACGATGGCCATGATCGCCGGTCGCCACGAGGTCGCAACGGCTTCGTCGTCGACGGGCGAGGTGGCCCGGGTGCCGTCATTGGGGGAAGTCGGCTCAGTCGCCATGGTGTCTTTCGTTCTTTTCCGGCGACCCGGAGAGAAGGGTTCGTGGTGTTGCGAGCTACCAGCGCTGCTGGATGGTGAGGCGAGGACCGTAGCGCGGGGGACGAACCCCGGCCATGCCGATGAGGCGAAGGACCCGTCCGCGAAACGGCCGGAATGGCTCCAGCAGTTCGAGCATTCGCTCGTCGGTTCCGCGCGGCTCACCGCCCAACGCCCAACTCACCCAGTTCTTCAGGTGGTAGTCGCCGACGGACACAGCATCGGCGTCGCCGAGCGCGGTCTGGGCGATCTCGGACACGGACCACGGCCCGATACCGGGGACGGCGCCAAGGCGAGCCAGGCCGTCGGCCAGGGGCATCTCGGCGATCTCCGCCAATCGGTGGGCAACGCCAGCGGCACGGCGGATCACGTCGGACCGTTTGCGCTCGACGTTGGCGGCGTGGAACACGTGGCTCGGCCAGCCGGCGACCGCCGCCGGATCGAGTGGAAGCAACAGTCGAAGGTGAGCGAACGGGCCGGGGGCGGGTTCGTTGGCATGACGGACCAAGGCGGCAAAGGACTGGCGAGCCTCAGTGCCAGTGACCTTCTGTTCGAGCACGGTCGGAACCAAGGACTCCCACACGCTTTGACTGCACGGCGTGCGCGCCGCGGCAAACCGGCGATGCCACGACGTCACGTCGGCGTGCACATCGGGGAAGACCGAGTGATCGTCGTTGCCGCCGACAAGCACGGGCGCTCGCTCACACAACCATTCGCCGCCCGGTCCCCAGCCCCGGACTTCGATGGTGTCGCCCACTCGTCGAAGGAGTTCGGTCCCCGGCCCTTCGGGCGTGCGCGTGGCGCGGACGATCTCGCCTCCGGCCATATGCATGGTTCGATCGGCCCGACCACGAGACAGCGGCGACAGCGTCTGGCGGAGGTCCGTCGGATGCGGCGGAGTGAACGTACGCGCCCATACCTTCACCGGGATGTTCGCCCGTCGTTAGTGGAACCGGTTGGCCGGAAGAAGGTCGCGACCATGGAGGTGCGTCAACTCGTTCATCGAAAGAAGACTGCGCGGACCCTTGGCCGACGCCATCACCCGATGGATCGACGTGTATTCGGGGTGGAAGAACCCACCCGGCCGGGGTACGTCGAGTACGTGGGCGAGATAGGCATTGATGACGCCACCGTGACACACCACGGCGACGCGTTGGCCGCCGTGGGCGGCGACGATCCGATCGACGGCGGCGACGACCGCGGCCTGGAACAACACCGGGTCCTTGGAGCCGGTCCACGTGCCTGCCACCATGGCCTGCCACATCGGATGATTGGTGGCTTTGAGTTCTTCGATGGGGATGTACGTGCTGGAATCCCGATCCCACTCGGAGAGGTCTTCGTCGACGTTCACCGTGAGCTTCGTCAGGTCCAGCAACGGCTGGGCGGTCTCGCGAGCTCGCCGCATCGGCGACGACCACACGGCGTCGACGCCTTCGGCGGCGAGATACGCAGCCATCGCCGCTGCTTGGCGGTGGCCGAGCTCGGCTAGAGACGGGTCGGCGGCACCCGAGTCAAGCTCGACGCGTTGGGGGAGGGCATGACGGACGAGCACGAGTTCCATGTGCTCCTGAGGGTAACGGCGCTCGGAGCAAACGAGCGAAGCGAGATCAGACGCCGGCCTTCTCCAGCGCCGTCGACCACGACGCGGCGTCGGCCAGGAGGGCTCGGTACCCCATGACGGCTTTGATCCGGTTGAGCCCGAGAGCCCCAACCAAGCGGTCGCCACGGCGGTAGAGCGCAACGCCGGCACCGGACGCCGGATCGCCATCCACGACTCTCACCTCGTCGAACCCGGTGGACCGGCCGAGGAACTGGATCTTGGTGCCGTACTGATCGCTCCAGAAGTACGGAACCGGACGGAACGGCTGAGCGTCGCCGAGCAACGTTCGAGCGGCGTGGTCGGCCATCTCCACGGCGTTGGTCCAGTGTTCGACGCGCATCTGCTCGTCGAACAAGTCGTTGGGCCACCGAGCCACATCGCCGCAGGCGACCACGTGCGGAATCGACTGTCCCCGCTCGTCGACGACCCGGCACGTTTCGTCGCACTGAACGCCGTCGCCGAGCGAGATGCCGGAGCCGCTCAACCACTCCGTGTTCGGCGACACCCCGATTCCGACGACCATGGTGTCGGCGGGGAGAGTGGTTCCATCGGCCAGGACCACCCCGTGGAGTTCGATCGAGGCAACCCCCACACCGGTCCGCAGCGTGACTCCGTTGCGTTCGTGCAGCAGCGAGCACGCCAACCCCATATCGGCTCCGAGCTGACGCTCCAACGGCACGGGCAGCGCTTCGACAACAGTGACCTCACCGCCCTTGGACTTCGCCGCGGCGGCGACTTCCGCACCGATAAAGCCGGCCCCGATCACGACGATCCGCGCCCCCTCGGTGAGGCGGGTTTGCAACGCACGTGCGTCGTCGAGCGTGCGGAGCGTGAAGACCGGCGCCCCGTCGCTATGGGGCAAACGACGCACCGAAGTGCCGGTGGCAACGACGAGCCGATCGAAAGGTATCGGCCCCGCCGAAGTGATGAGCGTGCGCTCGCGGAGATGCAACCCGATGGCCGATACCCCGGTTCGAAGTTCGATTCCCTGTTCGGCAAAGGCGTTGTCGGCACGTGTGAGCGAGAGTCGGTCCTCTCCAATATCGCCGGTGAGGAAAGCCTTCGAGAGGGGCGGCCGGTCGTACGGCTGACGTTCTTCGGCGCCCACGAGGGTGATCGATCCGGTTGCGCCGTGACGACGCAGCGCCTCCGCCGCACGGACACCGGCGAGTGATGCGCCGACCACCACGATCGACGCGTCGGCGGACGCGTCGATCAAGCCGTTCGTCATCGTGCCGGTCAGGCGCTGACGGAGATTGCTTGGGTCGGGCACAGCATGATGGCTTCTTCGACCTTCGCTCGATGCTCCTCACCGGGTTCTTCGATGAGCACGTAAAGGAAACCGTCGTCGCGGACCTCAAAGATTTCCGGGGCGGCGCTCATACACAGCGCATTGGACTGGCAGCGGTCGAAGTCGACGGTGATCTTCATGAGTGGATCGTACCGAGTCGGCCCACGCAAGGCCGAACACGCAAGGCCGACGCGACTCTGCCGCACGGGGATGCAAGGATCGACCCATGCCCGATCGCCCTGTCACCCTCACCACCGGGTTGCCCCAAACCGTTCTTGATGCCGAGCCCGCCGACGCGCTCGCGGCCCTGGCGGCGGCCATGGCGACTCCTGACCCGGCCATGCGGCGTGACGCGGTGTCGGCCGTCGTGGCCCGCTACCCGCGCATGCTTGATGCATGGGCCCAGATCGGGCGGCTCGGCCGTGATCCGATCGAGCGGTACGCGGCCCATCGCGTCGGCTATCACCGTGGGCTCGATCGTCTCCGGGCATCGGGTTGGCGGGGGAGTGGCTATGTGCGGTGGCGTCACGAGACCAACCGAGGGTTTCTCCGCGCCCTCGATGGCTTGCGTGGTGCCGCCGTGGAGATTGGCGAGCACGACGAAGCCGATCGGTGCCTCACGTTTTTGCATCAGCTCGAACCCGACTGGGATCGCCGAGTCGATGCTGACTGAGCAACTGCAGACGGCGGACGTCGTCGATGCGCGGCTGGCGGGGCTGGCCGTGACCCCCACCGCTATTCGTTCGGCTGCGGCGCTCTTGGCTGGCCGCGTTCACCGAACTCCGCTCCTGCGAAGTCGGACCCTTGACGCCGCCACCGAAGCCACCGTGTTCTCGAAGGCCGAAAACCTTCAGCGAAGTGGGTCGTTCAAGATCCGCGGCGCGCTCAATCGGCTGTCGTTGCTGACCGAGCGCGAGCGCGATGGTGGCGTCGTGGCCTATTCCTCGGGGAACCACGCTCAGGGGGTGGCCCTTGCCGCGCAGATTCTCGGCCTCCGCGCCACCATCGTCATGCCGTCCGATGCCCCGGCCGTCAAGCGCAAGGCTACGGCGGGCTACGGCGCAGAGATCGTGACCTACGACCGGTTCACCGATGATCGCGAAGCCATCGCTGAGAGGATCGCTCGCGAGCATGGCGCCGTGATTGTGCCGCCGTTCAACGATCTTCACGTGATTGCCGGGCAGGGCACCGTCGGTCTGGAGATCGCGCAGCAGCTACGAGCGCAGGGTCGGGTGCCAGACGTCGCCGTCGTCCCGGTCGGAGGCGGTGGGTTGGCCAGTGGCATTGCCGTTGCGTTGATCGACGCGTTCCCAGACGTTCGGATTATCGGAGTGGAACCGGCTGCCGCGGACGACGCCCGTCAGTCGTTGGCCGCCGGCGCTATCGTGCGCATTGCGCAGCCGACGACGCTGGCCGATGGCGTTGCCACCCAATCCATCGGTACCCATACGTTCCCGCTTCTGCGCTCGCTGCTCGACGACATCGTCACCGTCAGCGAAGACGGAATCCTACGCGCGCTTGGTTTCGTCCTTGAGCGAATGAAACAGGTCGTGGAACCAACTGGCGCACTCACCACCGCGGCGTTGCTCGACGGCGCCATCATGGCTCGAGGACGCACGATCGTGCAGGTCCTGTGCGGCGGCAACCTTGACCTCGCCGTGCTCGACCGTCTCCGGAGCATCTAGTCATGGGTACCGGTCTCGTCGACCTTGGAATCGAGCTGAGCTTGGCGCTGGCGCTCGCCGACGCGGCCGACGATGTCACGATGCAACACTTTCGGGCTCCGGGACTGGTGATCGACACCAAAGCGGACAGCACCGAGGTGACCGTGGCCGATCGCAACGCAGAGTTCGCAATCCGTTCGATGTTGGCCGAGCACCGCCCGCTGGACGGCATCCTCGGTGAGGAGCACGGCACGGTCGATGGAACGAGCGGACGTCGTTGGATCATCGACCCGATCGACGGCACCAGTAACTACGTGCGCGGAGTACCGCTGTGGGCCACCCTGATCGCGCTGGAGGACGAAGGCGGACCGATCCTCGGCGTGGCATCGTGCCCACCGCTGGCGCGGCGCTGGTGGGGTGCTCAGGGCCTTGGTGCCTTCGTCAACGGTGAGCCAATCACGGTGTCGTGCAAGGCCACTATTTCCGAGTCGTTCCTGAGTTATTGCGAGAGTCCGTTCTGGGCCAGCAAAGGCCGCCGAGCTGGTATCGATCGTCTCCGGCGCGAGGTTGTGCGCGAGCGGGCATTCGGTGACTTCTGGCAGCACATGCTGGTGGCCGAGGGTTCTATCGATATTGCCGTTGAAGCAATCGTGTCGCATTGGGATCTGGCCGCCGTGCAGGCCATCGTCGAAGCTTCCGGCGGGCAGTTCAGCGACCTTGACGGTCATCGCCGACCCAACGGGGGCAGCGCCGTGTCCACCAATCGACGGCTTCACGCCACCGTTCTCGACATTCTTTCGTCGGACTTTTGAGTTGCAGTGTCCTCTGTGCGCGTAGCAACTGCGAACCTCCTTCATGGACGGTCACTCGTTGATGGTCTCGTCGATCCGGCCCGCATGACGTCGGCCATCACCGAGCTCGGCGCCGACGTGGTGGCCCTGCAGGAAGTGGATCGCAACCAAACCCGATCCGGCGACATCGATCAGACCGCGACGATCGCCGCAGCGTTCGCCGGCGAGGGCGAGGGCCATGTGTCGTACCGGTTCGTGCCCGCAATCATCGGGGAACCGGGTGGTAGCTGGATCGCCGCCGGGCCCGCCGATCCGCTCAGCGGTCACGACCTCGCCAGCACCGACGGTCTACCGGCGGCCTACGGCATTGGGCTCATCACGCGTCTGCCGGTCGAGGCCTGGCATGTTGTCCGGTTGCCTGCCGCCCCCGTGAAGTCGCCGATCATGATCCCCGGCAGCCGTCGCCTGATGCTCCTGCCCGACGAACCACGAGTGGCGGTGATCGCCGTGCTGCCAGAGGGCGTTGCCCCGTTTCGGACGGTTGCCACGACCCACCTCTCGTTCGTTCCCGGATGGAATGTTCGCCAGCTGCGAACGCTCCTCCACGCCGTCGACGCACTGCCGGGCCCGCGGCTGATCCTCGGCGACCTCAACCTTCCTGCTCGCGTCGTTCGGGTGGTGGCCTCGACGCACCGGCGGAGCCGCACGTGGACGGCGTTGGCCTCCGTGGCGACGTACCCCGGACCTGAGCCACGGGTCCAGTTCGATCACATCCTCGCTGACCCGTCGCTCGAGGTCGTGTCGCCGGCCACGGCCGTAGCTATGGCCATCTCGGACCACCGGGCGCTCGTCGTCGACCTCGCGACCCCGTGACGCCGGTGGCCACGGTGCCCGCGGTGTCAACGGTGTCCACGGTGTCCGCGGTGTTCGACGTGCTCATCGCGGCCGGTGGCGCCAGTCGGCGGATGGGCACCGATAAGGCGGCACTCGTCGTGAACGGGGAGGCCCTCCTTGACCGCACCGTTCAGGCCGCAAGGAAGGCGGGCGCCCGCCGAGTGGTCGTGATCGGCGGAGCCACCCGACCAGCCTCCGGATCGGCCCGGTTCATCGCCGACTCGGACCCGGGCGCCGGCCCACTGTCGGCGTTGATCGACGGGCTCCGCGCCCTCCACGCCGAAGATGCCGATGGAACCGAAGCGGCGGCCGCAATCGCCGTGGCCGTTTTCGTGGCGGTGGACCATCCCGACCTCCAACCGGCCGAGATCGCCGCGCTGGCCGAACACCTCTCGATGTTGCCGGGCCATGTGCTGGCCGTTGTCCCGGAGGTCGACGGACGGTCGCAGCCTCTTCATGGGGCCTACCGGATCGCCCTGGCAGAACCGTTGTCCGAGATCTATGCGGCCGGCGAGCGATCTCTGTGGCGGGCGTTGGCAACCCTCGATGTGGACCGGCCGGATCGATCGTCCGGGCGGGGAAGAGGGTCGTACCGGGACCTTGACAACCCTGAACAGCTGGCGTCGTACACCGCTGAACACGCCGACCACGTAGGTCGCAAAGCGCAACGATCGGTCGCTGATGACGATACCCAGCCGGTAGCCTGACCGCCGATGAACGTCCCCGTACCTGGGACCTCGGTCGAAGAACTTGGCGCGGCGATCCGCTCCGGGAGTCTCCTTGTCGATGTCCGTGAACCGCACGAATACCTTGAAGCCCACGTCGGCACCGCCCGGCTCGTTCCCCTGCAAACCGTGCCGATGATCGTTGACGAACTGCCGACCGGAGAGCCTGTCTACGTGATCTGCCATCTCGGGGGACGCAGCCACCAGGCCGCCGCCTATCTACGTCAACACGGTATCGATGCGGTCAATGTGCTCGGTGGCACGGCGGCATGGATCGAGGCCGGACTGCCGTTCGAGCAAGGGACCGATGCCGGGCCGGCACCCGCCGGTCCGCAATGATCCGTCGACCGTCGGGACCCGCCGGGCCTGCACCGGACATCAGCGGCCTCACGTGGGTGGAGACCCCTGGCGCCCTTGACACCCTGGTCGACGAACTGCTCGACCAAGACGCCTACGCCATCGACACGGAGTTTCTGCGGGAGCGGACGTACTACCCGCAGCTGGCGCTGGTCCAGATCGGTTGGGGTCGCCAGGTGGCGATCATCGATCCTCTGGCCGTTGATATCGGTCCGCTCCGGCGACTCCTCGAGTCCGACGTTCTTGCCGTGTTTCATGCCGCTGACCAGGACCTTGAGGTTCTCGATCTGGCCTGCGGGGCCATCCCGAAGCGATTGTTCGATACGCAACTCGCCGCCGGTTTTGTCGGGTTCTCCACCCCGTCGCTGATGACGTTGGTCGAACGCCTGGTCGGGGTCAAGTTGTCCAAGGGTGACCGGCTTACGGACTGGACGAAGCGACCCTTGACCGAGGCCCAAATCCGCTACGCCGCCTCCGACGTGGTCCATCTGCTCGAAGTTCGTGACCTCCTCAACGCCGAACTCGAAGCCAGCGGCCGGACGAGCTGGGTCGCCGAGGAGAACGAGATTCTTCGAACTCGCGTCCGTGGCCACAACGATCCGCACATTGCGTGGTGGCGGCTCAAAGACGGCCGGGTGTTGCGCGGCCGCGACCGACTCGTGGCCCAAGAGCTGTGCGCCTGGCGTGAGCGCCGCGCCCAGCACGAAGACCGGCCGGTCCGTTTCATTCTTCCCGACCTTGCCGTCCTCGCCATCGCCCAGGGTCATCCGAAGTCCACCGCCGAACTGGTGGCCTTGCGGGGGATGGATGGTCGCTATGCCAAGTCGTCCGGAGGCCAGGAACTCGTTGACCTCGTGGCCCATGCCGAAAAGGGTTCGATGGATGACCTCCGCCTTCCCGAGGCCGACGATTTTGACCGCAAGCTTCGCCCCGCACTCACGCTCGTTTCGGCCTGGGTGGGTCAGCTCAGTCACGATGTGCTGGTGGAGGCATCACTTCTCGCCACCAGGTCCGATCTGATTTCGTTCCTGCGTAACGAGCCCACGTCCCGTCTGGCATCCGGCTGGCGCAACGAGATTCTCGGGAACCGGGTTCGCCAGGTGATATCAGGCGAGGCAGCCATCGCCTTCGACCGTGACCGCGGATTGGTCCTTGAGCATCGCTCGGGTGACGAACTGGCCGTCACGATCGCTGTGCCCACCGCATCATGGGAGACCGACGCGCCGGACCATCGGCTCGACGGCTACTGAGGGTGACCGTTCTTCGACGCGTTGGGAGGGGTTCGCCGGACGAGCCGCGCTTGCGCCTACGCTTTTGCCTTCGCACGAAGATCGTCACCTGCTCACCCGTTCCTCATGTGGGTGCTTGAGACTTCCAACCGGCCACCTGGGACTTCCCCGACCGAAGGAGACCGCCACGATGCTGTCCAAAATCCCGATCCGTTCCCGCGTCATCACCGCCGTCCTCGTCAGCGTCGCTGGCGTACTGGTGGTGCCGTTGAGCGCACCCGCCCAATCCACGGGCAAGCCGGTGATCGTGCCTCCGGGCGTGACCAACGCGTGCCTCGGGTACCCGCAACTCACCACCGTTGCCTACCTCAACGAGGGAAAATATGGCTCGGCCATCAAGGTGTGGGCCGAGCCCAACGAAACCGTGCAGCCGATCAAGACGCTGGCGACCGGTATCGAGGTCAAGGGCCGTCCGACGTTCACGGTCATCGGGACCGACGGCGACTGGGTTCATGTGAACGTGGCGGCACGACCCAATGGCCTCACGGGCTATGTCCGCAAGCAGGACATCAAGACCTATCAGCACCCCTGGGTAATCGTCATCGAACTCGGCCGTAAGCAGCTCACCGTGTGCAATTCCGGTCGAGCCGTCCAGCGGGAAAAGATCGGCGTTGGCAAAGCCAACACGCCAACCCCGACCGGTAACTGCTTCACCGTCGACCTCATCAAGACGAAGCGTCCGAGCGGTGGCTACGGCCCCTACGCCTACGGCCTCTCGTGCTTCTCCGACGTGGTGTTCAGCTTCGGAGCGGGCGGCGACGGACGTCTTGGCGTGCATGGAACCAATGAGCCCGGCAAACTTGGCACGGCCGTTTCGAGCGGGTGCATCCGGGTCAGCAATGCCGGCATCACCAAGATGGCCAAGACTCTGCCCGTTGGTGTTCCCACGTTCATCGTCAATTGAAGGTCATCGTCAACTGACCAGCGGCACGCCGAGGATACGATCAGGTCAGGCGAATTTCCTCGCCTGACCTGGTGCCCCGGAGGACCGTCATGCATGTAGAGACCCGCCATACCCCGTCGTTCGGCATTGCTCGCTGCACGCTGAACGGTGGTGAGTCGATCAAGGTCGAAGCCGGCGCCATGATGGCCATGTCGACCGGGATGGAACTTCAGGCCAAGGCCGAGGGTGGCGTATTCAAGTCCTTGAAGCGAGCGGCGTTGGGCGGCGAATCGTTCTTTCTGACGACCTACCATGCGCCGAGTCAGGGTGGATTTGTCGATGTGGCTCCTCGTCTTCCCGGCGATCTCGTGACCTTCGACCTGACTCCCGACCGGTCCTACGTGATTCAAAAGGGGTCGTGGCTGGCTTCGTCGAATGACGTCGCTCTCGACACCAAGTGGGGCGGCTTCAAGAACATGTTCGGCAGCGAAGGCGGATTCGTCGTGCGCGCCGCCGGTACCGGTCCTCTCGTGCTCGGGTGCTTCGGCGCCCTCGACAAGTGGGAGTTGGCGGCCGGAGAGAGCGTCACCGTGGACACCGGGCACATGGTGGCCTATCAGGATTCGGTGACGATGAGCCTGCGCAAGGTCACCGGGGGACTGGTGCAGTCATTCAAGAGCGGCGAAGGCATCGTGTTCGACTTCACCGGACCCGGCATCGTGTACACCCAGACCCGAAACCCGAACGAGTTGCTGGGTTGGATTGGTTCGGCGATCGGAACCGGAAACTCCTCGGGCGGCGCCGGAGCAGTGCTCGGCGGCGGACTGCTGGGCGGCCTACTCAGCCGGGACTGACATCCGCGCTGGCCGCCTTACTGGCCGAACCAGCGGGTGCGAAGCGAGCTGAGTGTGCCGTCGGCGTTCATCTCCTGTGATCGCGATGTTCGTGGGAGTAGATCACCAGAACAAGCGGAAGGCACGTGACGCTCCGGATGGCGTCACGAGCCGGTGAACTCTCATGTTCGGGGTCGTACATTCACCTCGTGATTCCCCGTTCGATCCGCTTCACGCCATGGGTTGCCGCCGCTGCGCTGCTGGTCGCCGGCGGACCATCGGTCGCGGCGACGAAGGCTTCCGCCACGAACCCGTTCCGCATCGGTCGCACGCTGGTCATTCCGCACGGTGGGGGAGACGGCCTCTATCCAGAGAACACGCTGTACGCATATGAAAAGACCATGGCCATGGGCGCCGACGTGGTCGACGTCGACGTGCAACGAACCAAAGACGGTGTACTCATCGCCTTTCACGACGGAACCACGACGCGCATCACGGGGCGGACCGGAAATGTGAATTCCATGTCCTACGCCGAACTGACCAAGCTCGATGCGGGTTGGTCATTTGCCAACGGGAAGGCACATCCGTACCGAGGCAAGGGGATCACTATTCCGACTCTGGAGGCGATCCTGAAGCGCTTTCCGACGAGCCTTCTGTCGCTCGATCTCAAGGATGAATCGATGGCGGTGAACCAGCCATTGTGCACTCTCCTCACTACGTTTCATCGGGGAACCGATGTGTTTGTCGGGTCGAACAACGATGCCCAGATCCTGGCGTTCCGCAAGCTGTGTCCGGCCGTGCGGACCAGCGCAACGATGGTCGACGTCTACGCCTCGCGCGACGCTCGGGCCACCAACGACGCGTCGTTCGTGCCGGCGGTGACGGTCGACCAACCGCCGTATCAAATTGGCGGTCGGACCCTGGTCGACAAAGCGTCGCTGGACTGGGCCCACGCCCACGGGATCGCCATCCTCACCTGGGTCGTGAACGACCCGAAGTCGCTGCAGCATCTCGTCGACCTCGGCGTCGACGGGATTTATACGTCGTATCCCGACCGCCTGCTCCGCATCGTCAAACGAGTCTGAGCCACCCGGGCCGAACTGACTTCAGGGCTCTTCATACAACCAAAGTTCCGTTACTTCGCAGCCCAAGGCCCACGCCCGAAGAACCTCGCGATGGCGTAGTCGAACTGACAGTAAAGAATCATTTGCAACCGACGGCGATGGCAAGTGCATCGCAGATCCGGTTCATCGTGGGAGCACCCACCACCCCGACTTGGCGGACAAGGGCGGACCGGGCGACGAGTTGCGTGTTGTCAAGATTCACCACCGATTCGACGTTCACGCCGTCGTCAGGTCCGATGAGAACCTCGGTGGCGAGCCCGCGGATTGTTGAGGTGACAGGTCCGACCATGACCGAATGGAGATGACTGCCGAGGGGGTCACGGGTGAGCACCACGACCGGTCGGCGTTTGTCCAGGTCGGCGAGCCAGACTTGGCTACGTCTCGGTTCAGGGAGCTTTGTCACCGTAGACGGCCTCCCAATCAGTGGCATCAGCCAGGTCGGCCCAATCCGGCGGAGAGCCAGCGAGCGCGATTTCGTCCGGCGACGGGGGGATGCGCGAATAGGCGGCAACGTCGCGGCGCAGCCGGTCAAGCCGGATCAATTCATTGAGCGCGACATCAATGGCCTGCGACGTGTTCGCCGCCCCAGTGATTTCTCGAACCCGGTCGACCTTGGAGCGATCGACCGTAATTGTTGCCTTATCCTTGGTCATACTATTCATCGTACTTTGCGGTGTGCCCGGAAGGTGATTTCGTGGGCGACTGTCCACTAGTTTCGTCACTGTGACGAAACTAGGGTCTGATAGCTCGGAAGGGCGATGCCGGTGGTGTCGGCGGCCGTTGGCCGATGAGCCAGGCCGAGTCGGTCGGCCCCGAGAGTTCTGCCGCCGAAGCTGTCGCCAGCGTGACTTTGAGGCCCGACGGCTAGCTGCGGCTACCGGCGTCGGCGACTACGTCCTGAGCATGACCCGCGAGCAACTGACGCGGGTACGAGACGATCTGTACGTGCTGGAGTGTGCCGTGGGCGATGTTCGTCGTGATCTCGCGGCCGGGATGTCGACGGTGGCCGAGCTGGGAGAGGCGTTGCGGTGGTTGCTCGACGCCGCCGAGCCGGTGATCGCCGACCACAGCCACCTCTGACCTGCATCCGACTCCGACTTTACATAACTATCATTCTCGGCGTTTGATCGTAGCGTTCCTGACCTCGAAACGTCGGCTTCACCCTCAGCGGATCAAATCTCCGTCCGGCGCGACCGGCCTCGATGACGACATGATCGATCCTGGACCGGAGGAACGCAACGTCGAACGGGTCGGTGAGACTCATGGGTGAAGCGCCTTGGGCAAACCGCTCGACGTATGACCGAAGTACCTCGGCCTCAACGGGCTCCGAAGCAATCGAGAGTCGCCCGCATCCTCGGTGATCAGGTCCGCTGACGCAGACGTAGGTGTGCTGCGTGGCCCGTTTGGCGCTGAAGAGAACGCCGCCGCACTTTCCGCACCGGAGCAAGCCGGACAAAAGAGACCGGGTAGGCGAACGTCGGCCGACGACGTGGCGTTGGGCGAAAACGGCGAGAATGCGCTCCCTCTCCCCCAGCGTGATGATGCCGGGCCAAGTCGCCGGTCCGATCAGGGTGCTTCGATATTCTCGCAATCCGGCGATCCTGGGCGATCGAAGGATGGCGGCCAGCGTAGGGGTCCGCCACGACGAACCCCGGACAGGCGCGATTTCATGGCGGTTCAACCACATGGTCAGCGACCGCAGGCTCTCGCCGTTGAGAAACCGGTACACGAGGGCACGGAGAATTTCTGCCTCTTCAGGTCGAACGGAGATCTTGTCGTTCTCGAAACCGAAGGGTCGCATGGCCCCGCTGTGCGGCAGCCCGCATTGGGCTCGACGCCACGCCGACGAGGTGTTGAGGCCGATGGCCACATTCATGCCCGATTCGAGTTCCATCCTTGTTAGATCGTTCAGAACCCCCTCTGGGGGTACTTCTGGCTGAGGTTTTTTCCGACCCCCCGAAGCAACGTGATCGTGTGAGTGAATAGACCCAAAAGAATGGCGTTACTTCTTCCCCTTATCGGGTCCTCGGCCATTGCCACGACCGTTGCCATTCCCAGGTGTTCGAGTCGCCACTGTGGTGGTCGGTGGGGCCGTCGTGATCGTGGTCGAAGAACCGACCGTGGTGGCCGTCGGAACCGTGGTAGCGGTATTCGGAGATTGGGTGGTGGACGAAGGTGATGCATCGGACGTCGCCGATCGATGCTTCCCGCAGTCGCTGGCGGCGGCCGCTGCTCGCTTTCCCTTGGGCTGCGACGCCACATATTGGCCGTGGTTGCGGGCGTTCGCACACGTGACCGGCACGAGGGTTGGCACCCTGGTCGTTGACGAAGGAACTGCCGTCGACGACGGAGTTGGGGAAACGGCAACCACGGCGACGAGAACGGAAGTTGTGGACTGCGCCGACGCCGGAGAGCTGGCTGCGACGAGAGCAAGAGCCGCCGCCGCAAGAATTCCACAAGGGAGGAGATTTCGCATCAGGGAGTCCAATCGATTCGGCCGCAATATGCGACATTGATTGTTACCTTCGGCAACGAATGTGTTGAGGTTGTTCGGGGGTTGTGAACCCAGCAGGCGAATTGCCGGCCTGATCAGGCCTTCGGCCCATGGCCTTTGGCGTTTCCTTGACCGGCGTTCGTTGACTGTGACGGCGGGTGGGTCACCGAGGGTGTTGTGCCCTCGCTCCCCGCCGATGACACTGGCCCGGGGGAAGTGTCGTGGTTGTTGCGTCCAGGGGCAGTGTCGCTGGGGTTCGATGCGGTGGGTTTCGGATTGGAACGACCTGGGGCAGTGTCGTTGGGGTTCGAAGCGGTGGGTTTCGGGTTGGAACGACCTGGGGCAGTATCGCCGGGCTGTGACGTTGCGGGACCGGTTCGTTCCGGAGCGGAATCGCCGGGGTTTGACGGCGTGCGCGGGGCACTGGGCCCTTGCGACGTCGTCGCATGTCCCCCGCCCGAGTTCACCGTTCCGGGTTTGGGTGGTGTCGTGGCGGGGGCCAGCATTCCCCCGACGGTTACCACCGGCGGGAGGGTTGATGCGATCCCGTCTGGCGACGGGCCCGTGAGGGTGGGACCGGCTGGCAATGGTTCGGGCGCGTTCGGCCCGCCGGTGTCGTGGCCTTGCTCCTTCTCCGGGGACCTCAGTTCCTCTCCGCCGATCGAAGCCGTTGGCGGCGGCTTGGGAGCTGGGCCGGGTGCCTCAACCGTTTCGGTCGACCCGGGAACGGTCTGTCCCATGTTCGCCGGGGTGGGAGTGACGATCATCGGCGGAGGCTTCTTCCACCGGTTTCGTTCGGGGACGGTGAAGGGGGTGAGCGATCGGACGATCGACGAGGTGGCCCGCTGAATCCCGTTGGGGAGCGCTCCGGCCGCCCCGGCCACGCCAAAGGCACCGAAAGCGCCGGCCAAGAGGAAAGCGCCAGTTGCCCGTCGGCTCACGAGCGGTGGACGCTGACGGACCGACCGGGCGCCGTATAAGGCCTCGGAACGGCGCTGGGCTTTGGTGCCACCGGGCGCGTGGACCTCGAAGAGGCGCTCGGCCGATCGGCCGTGGGTCAAAACGGTCAGAAGTTCGGGGGACGGACGGGGCGTCTCGTTGTTCGCCTGCGACCGAAGCGCGTTGACAAAGGCCACGAGTTCGGCCGACGAAGCGGCGTCGTCAACACCCGAGAGAAGTGCCTCCTCGGCGTCGTCGTCGCCGTCTCGGTTTCGCCTCATGCCACCTAGGTAATCGCCGAACCGGGTCATCTCGGTACACCTTTGTCCAACTTCTTACGAATAGTGGCCAGACCACGGCGCTGCAGCG
This sequence comes from Actinomycetes bacterium, assembly GCA_031368095.1. Classification (GTDB taxonomy): domain Bacteria; phylum Actinomycetota; class Acidimicrobiia; order Acidimicrobiales; family JANYDT01; genus JANLQX01. Next base: position 18,879 of record JANLQX010000483.1, read on the forward strand.
CCTTGGTGGCGCCGATCGACCGTCCCAAAATCGTCGCCACCTGTTCAACGGTCAGGTCCGAGACCACCCGAAGCAGGAGTACGTCACGCTGCGCATCGGGCAGGTCGCCACACAAATCTTCCACCGTTTTAGCCGAAAGGTGGCGCTCAACTTCGGACTCGACGTCGACGAGCGATCGGTGGACGAGGCGCCCATGGTCGGGCACCGTGACGGGTCGTCGACCACGCTTTCGCCGATCATCGATCAGACGTCGGTGGGCAATGCTGAACACCCACGATCGAAACTGATCACCGGTCCCCTGGAATGTGGCGATATTGCGAAAGACACCGAGAAAGACTTCACTCGCCAAATCGTCGGGATCTTCGGCGCCCTGTCGTCGAAGGTACGAAACAACATTGGGAGCGAGCCAGGCATAGAGGGCGGCAAACGCCGCACCCGACCCGAGGCGGGCGCCGGACAGGACCCGTTCGAACTCGTCGTCGATCACCGGTCGCTCATCCCCCGACGCCCGAAGCACGGGCAACTGCAGTGAGCGCCGCCACCGACAAGAAGATCGACCCCGAAACGATCGCCAGTTTCCAACTGACACGACGATGCAGAACCGAGGCCACGAGGGTGGCGCCAAGACCGGTGACTCCCGTCAACAGGCACGGGATCAGCAGCGGCGGGGACCACGCCGCGATCACCGCGAAAGCCATACCGCAACCGAGTTCAAGGAGCGGGTAGCGGCTCGGGATGCGTAGCCGACACGTTCGACATCGGCCCCCGAGAGCGATCCATGAGAGCACCGGAATATTGTCGAACCATCGAATATTTGTGCCGCAGCCAGGGCAGGCGGATGGCGGGAGAACGATCGAACGGCCTACCGGAACACGCGCCGTGACAACAGTGAGGAAGGACCCCACACAGAGCCCAAGGACTCCCAACCAAGCGATGCCGATCTGCCGCAAACTCACGCCGAAC